>CAKZLX010000211.1 GCA_937127265.1 uncultured Pseudomonadota bacterium | reverse complement strand
AATCGCCACCCTGTCCCCAAACAGCAACTCCGATATCTATCGACTAGATGCACATACCGGACGTATCCTCGGACGCTTGACCAAAGATCGTGGCATTGATGTCGCCGCCTCCTATTCACCTGATGGCAGTAAAATCGCCTTTGTGTCAGAACGGTCTGGTGGTGCACAAATCTACATCATGAATGCTGATGGTTCAGGTGCCAAACGGGTGTCTTTTGCTGGAAAATACAACACTGATCCAGTCTTCTCGCCTGATGGGAAACGACTGGCCTATGTCTCAAAGACAAACAACTTTGATATTTACACCGTCAAACTGGATGGGACGGGGCTCAAACGGATTACCCAAGATCAGGGTAACAATGAAGATCCCACTTGGTCACCCGATGGAAACTATTTGGCATTCCGCTCTACTAGAACCGGCCAAGCCCACATTTGGTTGTCCACAGCCGATGGCGATCACCAAGTACAAATCACTTCTGGCAAGGGACAATTTAGTAATCCTGACTGGTCCTCTCCAAACGCTTGGTAAGTTGATTCACCAACGTGGTCACACTCTCTCAAAAGGAATACACTCACACTATGAAATATGCTGTTTTACAAATCTCTAGAGGGTCAATTCACCTCATTATTCGTGAACAATCAGACTTGGCGTGCTGGGAAAAGCGTACCTTCACCCCACCCAAAAGAATGCTACTGGAAAGCAGTACCATTCAAGACATTCTCGATCTGATTGAAGAAATGATTGAAATTGCTCGCCTGCAAGGGGTTCCTGTCTGGGATTTGTATGCTTGTATGGACTTGGGGATGTCAACGATTTTAAATGTCAATGCCATTTTAACCCGTTCAAAATCAGAACTTGCACTGCCCATTCACGTTCTCAAACAAGATGAAGAAGCCCTCTGGGGCTGGATGGGTAAGCGGCTTGGACTCTCTCTACGAGAAGGAGCAACCGCTTGGATTGACATTTCTCACAACGCACTTTTTTGTGTACTTGGAGAACAGCAACAAATCCACCAAACAGAACGGATTCAGTGGTCTCTACTCGAACGTACAACTCACTATTGGGGAAAAGTCCCCGACCGTTTGACCAATCAAGAAGTCTCCAATGTCCAAACCAACATTCAGGATAGACTGCGCAGTTTGCACTGGAAAAAACGACCGCACAACCTCATCGTAACTGGCTACCCCGTGCAAATCTTACAACAGTTATTTCCACTCGAATCCAACGGTTCACATCATGGCACCAGTTTATCGCGGGCGACCTTGCGACAGTGGATTGATCATTTAAGCAGTTCCACCCGCAAACACAGGCTCCGTTTAATACAAGATGAGGCTTGGGCAGATGGAATACTCACCACGGCTCTGTTGTTGTTGGAACTCTGTAACACTTCTTTCAAAGATTCTTTTATCATGTCGGATGGCGTATTGGCCTTTGGAATTCTCGCTAGCATTCCGACAAACACCCCCTAACACCATTCTGTTTATCTGGAGTTCTCATGTTTCGTTCTATACCATTACTCTTTCTCTTGACTGCTTGTACTACCGGTGGCAACTACCCAGATCAATACGCCAAAGCGTTGTGTGAAACCACCTATGCCTGTTTGGACAACGATGACATCGAAATGGTAAGTGGATACGATGACATGGAAGAATGTATTTTTGAAATTGGCGTCGATGTGCGTGCCAGCGACTCCTATGCCGAATACGATGCTGGTGCCCGTTCATTCAATAAAGAAGCTGCACAAGCCTGTCTCAATGAGATCACCGAAGTCCAAGAGGATGCCGATTGTGATGGTTCAATGAACGCTTGGACCTTCTTTACCGACATTCAATCAGACGCTTGCAACGAAGTTTTTCCTGAAGCAAAATAGGTTCCGGTCGCTACAAGGCTTTGGGTTGAATAGCCATCAAAGCATCTTTGTCGATCTCGTCGATGAGATGTGGTGCCATATACTTGTTGGCAAAGATCAAATAGACCTCATTGCGCACAAACTCATTAAACAAATCCGGATCGAGGTGATGATCTTTCTTCATGTATCCCATGATGGTCATCGCCTCCGATAATTTCTTAGCCTGTTTATAGGGACGATCAGCCGCAGTGAGTGCTTCAAACACATCCGCGATGGCCATCATTCGGGCTTGAATGGACATTTGTGCTCTGGTCAATCCTTTGGGATAGCCGGTGCCAATCATGGTTTCGTGATGACCACCTGCAAACTCTGGCACCCGTTGTAAATGCTTGGGGAACGGTAGTGCTTCGAGCATATCGATGGTAATACGCATGTGGTCACGGATTTTTTCGCGTTCATCATGGGTCAACGTACCTTTGCGAATACACAAGTTGTCCACAAATTCTTGGGATAGAAGGGATTCAGATCGAC
>CAKZLX010000210.1 GCA_937127265.1 uncultured Pseudomonadota bacterium | reverse complement strand
TGGTTGATGAAAACAACACAGCATCGTCTAGCGAAGATTTTATTGATACCTATGATTGTGCACCGAGTACGGATGAATCAGGCAATGAAATCATTTATCGATTTACTGTGGCCAACTCAGGTACTTTTCGGGCAAAATTGAGCGATGGCTCAGGGGTTGATATCGATCTGCACCTCTTACAAAACCCACAGGTCAATAATGGATATGCCACCGGTTGTATCGATCGAGCCCACGAAGTTTTAGAGGTCCCCAATTTGGCCGCGGGCACATATTATTTGGTGGCGGATTCTTGGAATGGATTGAATGGTGCCTACCGTTTGTCTTTTGAATGGGATGCCGATGGTGTTTGGAATACAGTCGAAGTAACCGATGGGATTACATGGGAGCGACTGAGTACATCTTCGTTGTATGGCGGTCAGCAAACCATCAATGTATTGCGGGTCGATCCGACTCTCGATGTTTTAGAACCACGGGCACACAGTGGTTGTCAAACTGTGACCACCGTTCGGAGTGGTCAAAATGCCATCGCGGGTATCAATGGGTCGTTCTTTGGTAGTGGTTGTTCTTCTTTGGGGTTGATTCGATACCAAGGTAATACTTTTCACACCAACACCATGCACGATTACAATGGCGGGAGCAGCTATCAAATGCGTACCATGGGCTGGGATACATTTGGTTTACCCACCTATACTTGGCTCAACCAGTATCAAGATTGGACCACGCCACAACATGCGATTGGTGGTTATCCGTCTTTGGTGGAAAGTGGGTCTATCACCAACGAAGTCTATCCTGGACAAACAGTGTGGAGCAGTACCGATTGGTCTGCCAATCCAAGAACCGCCATTGGTTCGACCGCCAGTGGTGAGTTTTTATTGGTGACCTTAGATGGACGGACCAGTTTGGGTAGTGGTGTCACCTCAAACGATATGGCTGATGTAATGGTGTCACTTGGCGCCGTCGATGCCATTGGACTAGATGGTGGCGGTTCAACCAGTATGACCATTGAAGATTGTTGGCACAATCACGTGGTCAATCACCCTTCTGATAACCACACCAACGGACACAATACTCCTCGAGCGGTGAGTGATGGGGTTTACATTTGGGATTAGTTCACCAACTGTTGTCGACAGTATTGTTGCAGATAGAAGGGTATCGAAGATGCTGAGCAGTGTTGAATACGAACGGAGTGTCCTGCGATTTGACGCCAGCCTCTGGTAAAGGTGTGATTGGTGGACAATACTATTGTTGGTACTGGGAAAATGGGCTGTGGAAAGTCTTTTTGAAAAGAGTGAATTCGAGACAATACCGCGCCTATTTCAGCCGGTTGGTCTTCTCCTTGAATCTGTCGGTAGAGGGTGTAACTGGGTTGTAAGATGGTATGGGGTAGGTAAGATGCGAGGTTTAAGAGTTTCTCTTTCCATGAAGGAAACACCGACAAAGTAGGCAGGACATCGATCAAAATTAAGCATTGCAGGGTTTTAGGACGTGTTGTATAGGCAAACTTCCAAGTCGCCAATCCACCAAAACTACTGCCGATTAGAATGGGGTGATCACCATAGGTAGTTCGAATGTTTTCGATTTGGGCAGGGAGTGTGTTGGCTGGTTGTACCCATTCTTGTTCAACACCAGCAAGGTTTGGGGTTTGCTGACCTTGGAGGTTGGGCACACAGAGTATCGATTGGATAGTAGACATGGTATAATGGTATTCTAAAAGTGATTGGTGGAATCGATTATTTTGATCAAAATGTGAATAACAACAGAGACTTGGACGTTTAGGGTGTATTACCATCGGAGGATTTTATGATACTCGCTCTTTTCTTGGGACAACAAGCCATTGCGGAGGTTGGTCCCTTTGAATCTGCTCAATTAATGGATACTGCCCATGCTCCTCGTCAAGGAGACATTTTTGTACGCCCACTTGGAGTATCTACGTTGGGGCTCAATGACCGTTTGGCGATTGGGGCGAGTGCTGTCGATTGGGTGACTGGAACCCCCAATGTATCCTCCGAGTTCAACATTGTAGACAATTGGGAATGGGCCTTGTCGGTCACGCCCTATCTATCAACCGATTACCAGTTGCAGAGTATTCGCAGTGGTGCCACCTTTATTCACAGTTTGCAGTACGAACAAGATCGTCTCAACACCAGTGTGCGTGTAGGCTTTGTTGGTGACCGTGGAGGAACGGACATTGAGGCTGTGGATATTGAAACCTTTTCCACTGGTATTCTCGAAGGTGAAGTTGGTCTCAGTTATGACTTTGTGATGTCTCGCTCCTTGGTTCATCGCATCAAAGGATCGATTTCGGGGAGTATGGCTGGTATCGATAGTCTGCAAGCCAGTGCAGGATACAGTTTACATGCCGCCCTTGGAGACAGTGCCCGTTTGGAATTGGGTGTGGATGTTGGTGAGCCTTCAACCGTTTATGGTGAATTGTTCAACGCCCACCTTCGCGAGCAGGCCTACGGTGAGGAGTTAGCGGGTCAGGTTTGGATGCCAACACCCAGCGCCTCATTGTTTTGGGTGTTTTGATGGCGTTCTTGTGTAAATACTGTTGGTGATAGTATTTTGATGTAGGTTGAACCTTGGTTTTCGCACGAAGTGGGAAAGGATTTTGTAAAGTGGGAAAACGGTGGTGAGGGTGTACTATCTTGGGGTGGGTGAGGAGGCA
>CAKZLX010000209.1 GCA_937127265.1 uncultured Pseudomonadota bacterium | reverse complement strand
CAAACCGTGAAAACTACTGGGCCTTGTTACAACAATCGATCGAGGCGGTAACTACCCTCAACACAGATTTGGCCAAATGGGGAAAAGATGCCTTACTCGGCTACTCCTACATCTATGATTTGGCAGCCGACTTGGAACGCTATGGAGATCATCAAAGTCAACTGATTGAGCACCACTGGAATCATCACATCTTGCCACAATTGTCCGACATTCTGTTTAGCAATCAAATCAATGATACAGCGATGAATACTGTATTGGCATCGATAACAACAGAAACACATGGCTTTACCATTCAAAACACGTCTACCAATACAAACAACAGTTTTGAACGTCCAACATTGTCCGTTGGCGAGTAAATCATGTACTTGCACTTCAGTCCTCGCCAAAACAATAGTGGGGTCTTGGTTTATCATCATCAAGGTCTCACCCTAAGCCTGTTGGTGCTACCCAAAATGTGGAAACCCCAGCAAGATAGAGTAAACCCCTGGGACTTCTCCAAAGAGACCCTCCAAATTGTTGCTTATGAAGGAGAACGTCACCATCTTGACTTGAATAAAAAAGACCCGTTACACCAAGATTGGAAGCAATTGCTCACACGGTGTTGCAATATGCTTTCTAGTAAATCGGTGGTAACACAAGACGAACAAGATGATGGGTTTGATGCCGAGACACTGACGTCCTTGAGTGGCTTGATGACCAAGATTAGTCAGCCATCCGCAAAATCACTGACCTCTTGGCTTGGCGATACATCCACACAAGAATCGGAACCCACTTGGGTGACACAGGTTGAGCAACTGTTTAACCTGGCCTTTTATTGTGACACCCATAAAGAGTTGAATACCCATATTTTCCAAAACAACGATGCTTCGGTAGTCGCCTTAACGGAAAACGTAGACCAACAAACCGATTCACCGATTTTCAAAATCTTGGCGATTGAAAATTTTCTAGTGGAAATCGAACAACACCTACACAAGATTCATCAAGGGTATCTCAATACCACCGAAAGACGAGATAGTATCCGTGGTAGCGTCACCGGAACCTCATTGATGTTATTGGACGCAGGGGTCAGTCTAAAACCGGAATGTCGCTACAATAAATTTGGCCCCAATATTCCTTTGTATCAAGTGTTGGTCACCACTCTCGATGCGATTTACAAAGGTTGGTGCATCCCACAACTACCATTTATTCGACAACTCAAAAGGGTTCATTCGCTGAAAAACACAGCCCAGCGTCTACGCCACCAATTACAACACATCTCCAGTTTACCACTTGAAGTCGCCCGTCACACAGGACAACGACTGCACCTCAATCGATTACAACTATTCTGGAAACCAGCGCTCAACCTCTCGAATATCTTATTGAGAAACAAGCCTGTATTCTTAGAGGACACTGTTTCTGGTAACGGTGGACACATGTGGATTGTATCTACAGCTGCGGTTTGGGAAAGTGTTTTGGCGCAATCTTTGGCTCATGTAGACCTTATAGATAAGGACGCAATATTCACGAATGGCAAAGTTGTAACGGGTTCGAAACCATGGGGTAATTTGGGTGATGCACCTAAGGCAGATATCGTTGCCATTACAGAAGAACAACTGTACATCTTCGATGCAAAATATAAAATCAATGCAGATCGAAGCAACAAATCTCGTTCTAAGGGAGAAGAATATCAACTGTTCGCTTACAGCTATTTGATCAATCCAAAAACGTACACCAAACACAATAAACATCTTGGCTTGGTCTATCCAACCTTTGACACACCCACACCATCAAATAAGAATCACAAACGCTACAACGATGACCAAGTCTCTCTGAAAGTATACTACTTACCGTTTCCAGAACCTACAGATGTTGAAAATAAAGGTAAATGGAAAGATTGCATGAACAAAATAGGGAAAGAATGGAAGAATTGCTTACCATCGACTACCGAATAGCAACCACCAACCAACTCCCCAACAACGTCGAATCAACGTCTGGACTCCACCCCTTATCCGTCCACTGGTAAAGCCTAGACACCGCACCATCCAAGTACAGCCCATCTTGACACCCCAACCGTTCCTTCATCAAAGAAGCCAAGTCATAAAACCGAACCGGCTCGTCAGATATCACAAAGTACACCATATCCGCAGAAACACAGACACCATTACGGATGTGGAAATTGGGTGAATTAGGTTGCAATTTGGGATGATACTCGCCATCTTGCAACAACAACGGCCCCGATTGGGTCGCTATACGCCACGACTTCGAAACATCAAAACCCTCGGTAGCCACAACCACCGCACCCTGTTCACCAATGGCAAAAACACCATTGGGTTTCAAGAAGAAGTTCCCCTGTCCATCATCAGTGTTGAGTGGATTCAAGACTTGCCCAGCGATCATCTCTAACCCCACAGGGTCATGGTTGGCATGAAACATCCCCGCGTTCATCAGCAGCAGTGGAGGATACTGTTCAGCCACTTTTCGCGCACTGGGTTCTCCGACCAAATCAATCTGATACTGAGAGAGTGGAATCGAAGCCACGGTAAACCGACGGTTGCGATGCTCAACCTGTTGCACCAAAGATACGTCCTTTGCCGATGAACTGGTGATCCAACCACCACACAACAGTCCAACAAAAATACCGTTACGCCTTACCATCAGCCTGCACAACGGTATGGGTCAAACCAAGTGCCATCGATGTTTTACCCAGTTTTTGGAGGTCACGGGACCAAATTACTCCACCATCAGCGCAACGAAAACAATCGACCCAACCTGACTTGCCAACGATCACCTTATCCCCGTCCAACAACAGTGTGGCTCGACCCAAGCCGTTGGTTTTGGCAGACCAAACCGTTTCCCCTGTCCAACGATGTAAGCAAAACACCCGTGCTGCGGAAGCCGAAACAAATACCCAGTCATCGTTGACCGCCAGTGCCACCCATGAAGAACCACTGCCTTGTAACTCGTTGTGCCACAGTACTTCACCAGTTCCCACGTGTAAACCAACCACCCGACCTTGCAGGGCGACAATTAATGGTGCAGACATCTATTCTCCCGAAATCGATAGTTTCAACCTAGGATAGCACACTTTTGGGTACTTTTCAGTCTTATTCACCGACTCAAATCAGGTGTCAGCAACAACTCTCGAACCCGTTGTGGATCAGCATGTTTGCGAGATGAAGCCTCTCCGAGCGCCCGACGCCATTTACGAGAACCTGGTTGGTGAGCGTATAACCCTAAAATATGCCGAGTAATTGACATCATCCGCACGCCCTTTTGCAACTGCTCTTCGATGTAAATGAGCATCTTCTCGGCAACTTCTTCGCGGGTTGGCAGATCATGGTGGTCATCAAAAAACATCGCATCGGCATGCACAAACTGCCAGGGATTGTCATAGGCGGCACGACCAATCATCACCGCATCGACCTTTTGTAGGTGTTCTTTGGTTTCGGTCATGGTTTTGATGCCACCGTTGATTTCGATGTCCAAATGGGGAAAATCTTCTTTGAGGCGATAGACTTCATTGTAGCGCAACGGGGGTACATTGCGATTTTCTTTGGGAGAAAGCCCTTGCAGCCAGGCTTTACGGGCGTGTACTGTAAACCTTTTGACCCCAACTTGCGAGACTACCTCGACAAAATTTGCCATGTTCTCATATTGATCGATGTCGTCAATACCAATCCGATGCTTGACGGTCACCGGTATGTCCACCGCAGCCATCATCGCCTCACAACCCCGAGCGACCACCTCAGGTTGCGCCATCAAACAAGCCCCAAAATTTCCGGATTGTACTCGTGAACTGGGACAGCCAACGTTCATGTTGACCTCATCGTATCCTAAATCTTCGGCCAGTTTGGCACACTCTGCCAACAATTTTGGGTCATCACCACCCAATTGCAACGACACTGGATGTTCTACGTCGTCGTAGCCAAGCAGTCGCTCACGATCACCATGGACAATCGACTGGCAGGTCACCATTTCGGTATAAAGCAAAGTATGTTTGGAAATCAGTCGCATGAAATAGCGGTAGTGTCGATCGGTTCTATCCAACATGGGAGCGACACTGAGTGGTGGAATCGACATGAAAACCTCGTCTAGCCAACAGAATCTGTGTGTTTTGCAGAAGTAGTGGAAACTGTTTCCAATCGTAGTGCGTCTACAGTTTCGGAAAACATTGGATCTTCTAACTGCTCGCAGAGACTTTGCAAAGTGTGGTTCGATGCATGATTCGCCCAAGCTTGTTCTGATTCTTGCAACACTCGTTGTACTGGATCTTGTTCTTGGTCAGCCTGCATCTGTTGGATTTCACCGTACAAACCAAGACTACTGGTTTTCGTTTCCTCATCCATTTTCAAAGCATTCAAAATGTCGCGTAAATGAATGTGCTCTTTTGAACGCGCCAAAACCACTGTGCCGAGATGAGAGCGAACCAGCAGTTTTGCCCGTTCAAGATGCTCGATGACCAATTCCACCACCACACCTTCTTCTTCTTGGTGCTCCACAAAGTCTTCAATCGACAAGGCGGTATCCCTAGATTCGTATCGATGACCCAATGCCACCATCAATCGGAGTGCCAACAACTCTTGGTATTGCAAACTGGCACTTTCTCCTACAAACACTTTGCGATGCTGTTCACTCATTTGATGCCCAGCGGCAAAAGTTGCACCAATGATCACCGACCACCAAACGCCATAAATCCAAAGCATCAGTACCGGCACCGCGGAAAAACCAGCATAGATGGCATTGTAACCAGCCACACCGACTTGAAAAGCCAACAGCGTATGATGGACGGCAAACCAAATGGTACCACCCAAAATACCGCCTCGCCAAGCCGATGAAAACTGGACTCGAGTATTGGGAAGCAAGTAGTAAAGCATACAAAAGCCCGACCACAAAAACAGCAATACCAATAGTTTCAGTCCCACCGAAGACCACACACCCAAAATGGAATTGATGGAGTCTATCCAGTGAGAAGTGGTTCCGGCGATCAACAGCAACACCGGTACCAAAATAGCCACCGATAGATAATCGGCAATCTTTCGCATCAAGGGACGAGAACGACGCACTCCCCACAAATCATTCATCGCCAGTTCAACGGCTCCAAGCATGCGAATTACCGCATAACCAAGGGTCACCAGTCCAATCACACCCAAAGAGGATACATCTGTGCTCTCAACAAACAGCAGCATTTGCTCGACACCCGATCGTAATTCTGGTGCTTGGTCACTGGGAACCCACTGATTGAGAGCCGGGTTGATCACCTCGGTTTGCAACTGTTGGTGAAGTCCCAATGTTTTGACAATGGAAAAGGAAAAAGCCAAGACCGGCACTAAAGAGATCAAGGTCAAATAACTGAGGGAACCCACTTGAATCGCCGATCGTGAATCTCGAAACTGCAACCAACTGGAGACCAGTCTTTGCACCACAAACAACAATCGTTGTTGCCACTCCGGAAGTCCTTCCGAACGAATCCGATAAATATCTCGAACCCACTCTTCTCGACGCACCCATTCCACCAGTCGTGTAATCAGTTTCATCATACTGAATCTTCGGTCGATACGTTAACACTAGATTCACGACGTCGTATCGCCACCACTGAAACGATCAGCAACAGTCCAAACACACGCCCTGCCGGTAACCGTAAGGTAATATGACCGTCACTAGCCTGCGAACATCCCCCTTCACAGCCCACAGTAGTATCATCACAGCCCAAAATGTTGTTGATATCAATGTCGATCGTAGGACCATCACCATCACATCCCAGTGAGTCTGCCGAACAACCGGTAATTTGAGAGGCTTCAATATCGTCGACGTCTAATATGATGTGACCACCCAACCAAGTTCCATCTGCAGAGGGTTGCCAAATGATATTACTAAGTTCCAAACCCAAGATTTTCGGCAAAATCAAGGTGGGAAACATATCTTCGGTCAGCACCGAACCCAGTGCCAAATCAATTAGGTTGGGTACATCTTGAGAATATCCAGGGGGCAAGATTTCAAAGTATTCTTCGGTATAAAAGAAGTCTTGAGAATCAATCGGCACCTCCATCGATAAACGATTGTTAGCCAAGTCCATATAGAGTCCCAAATCGGCACCCAATTCCACAGATTGTAAACGAACATCACGATCGAGTATCTCTCCTTTGGTTTGCAACACCAACCCATCGGTGGCAATGCTGATTGGTGGTTGATCATCCGAAAACTGCACAGTAAAGGGCTGATTGGCTTCAAGTGTCATGGCAACCGGCTTGCTACCCATCAAAGCACCCAGTTCATCACCAAAGAAACCCGCGGCAAACTCTCCAGTGAACTCCAACCCTGTAAAGGACGCCACATCAATACACAAAGCCTCCGATGCCCAAACCGCATAAAGCACTTGATTGACAAAGTGTTGACCGACAAACACCCCGATGTCATAGCGCATACCGGTCACAAACATCTCCCCAGTGAAAGCAGGCCAGTCATTGTCTTCTGGTGGAAGCCAAACAGTCGTATCCACACACTGGTTCAAAGTGGGCACGGCGATATCAGCACCAAAGCCCAATAAAATACCCGATTCATCCACGCGAACTTCTGAAGGTTCCAGCAACACTGACAAATTGCGACCCAACAAGTCAATATTTTCAGAAACCACCAATGTTTCCAACACATCGGAGAGATTGGCTTGAATCGCCTGCGGAATAACATCCAACTCTGGCTCAACAGCATCTCGCAACAAATTGGAAAATACATAG
>CAKZLX010000208.1 GCA_937127265.1 uncultured Pseudomonadota bacterium | reverse complement strand
AACTATCGAACGATAAATAAAAGTTCTAACCATAATAGACTTGAGCACTGTTTGTCACTTCTGTAATATTGATCGCTTCAATGAGATTTGCGGAGTCACATTCAAACGCTAACAAAGCAGCTGCCCTATTAAAGTGCATCCTGCTCAATCACAAAAACAAGGTATAATACTGTATCGAAGAAAACATCTGACTCAACGAAACAGCACTACCTATGAAACGACGCAATCTACTCAAATATGGTTTATTTGGATCTCTCGCACTGGTTGGAGGTGGTATTGGTCTCAGTTTGCAATCTTCCAAGCACTATCTGTACAAAGGTAACCTTAAAGTTTTTACCCCCGATACCCTAGACGTATTGGCGGCAGTGGCTGAGGCTATCATTCCAAACAACCCACCGTTCCCATCAGCCCTCGATCTTGACGTACCCGAAGGTGTAGACACCTTACTCGCCAATTCCCACCCCGCTGTACAAGAAGAGATTACACTGTTGCTGGGATTGTTGGAAAATGCCGCGGTAAATGCACTTCTTCACTTCAAACCCACGCCGTTCTCTAAAATGACACTCGAAGAACGCACGAGAATCCTTGCAGGTTGGGCATCTTCCCCTCTTGCCCTACAACGAAAGGGATACAAAGCCTTAAACGGACTCTGTCAGTCTGCCTATTATGCCCAAGCCAAAGTCCACAAGCACCTTGGGTATGATGGTCCACCCACACACCTAACGATGTTGGTCAACGCCGCACAACGCAGTGACGGGGAGCCTTGATATGCCCATTTACACCATACGCAACACCGATCCAACAACCCTCTCCGACATTGAATGTGATGTCTGCATCATCGGTTCTGGTGCTGGTGGAGCCACGGTTGCCGCTAGATTGTGTGAGGCTGGTAAGGATGTGGTCTTATTGGAATCTGGTCATTATGACACCCAAGCCGACTTCAATATGGACGAGGGTACTGCATTTCAACGTCGCTACCAAGAACAAGGACTACGCAGCAGTGTTGACTTGGGAATCACGGTTTTACAAGGCAAAGGAGTCGGTGGTTCAACCACCATCAACTGGACCAGTTGCTTTCGAACACCCGATCGGATTTTAAACCTTTGGAATGACCGTTTTGGGATTGATACCCTCTCCAGTGAAATCCTTGCCCCCCACTATGAACGGGTCGAACAAAGACTGAATATCCACCAGTGGAACGATTCACTAATTAACCCCAACAACCAAGTATTGGCCCGTGGAGCCAAAGCATTGGGATGGCAAGCCCACACCCTTCGGCGCAATGTCAAAGGCTGTATGGACTCTGGCTACTGTGGGATGGGATGTCCAGCCAATGCCAAACAAGGGATGTTGCTAACCCACATTCCCGATGCCCTCGATAAAGGTTTACGACTCTATGCCAACAGTAAAGCCCTCCGTTTGAACGAACAAAATGGCAAGATCACCGAAGTACTGGTAGCGTTTGGCACTGAAAAAAACAAACAGTTTACCATCCGTCCAAAGTTGGTTGTATCTAGTTGTGGGGCAATCAACGGACCGGCTCTGTTTTTACGCTCCGAAATCAACCCCAATGGTCGCGTCGGCAAACGTACATTTTTACACCCAGTGGTGGGCTTGGCCTCGTTGTTTGATACCCCCATCAAAGGCTGGTATGGTGCACCACAATCGGTATCCTCCCACCAATTTATTGATCGTGGTCCTGACAAAGTGGGTTTCTTTTTTGAAGCAGCCCCAACCCATCCAATTCTTGCGGCCACTGCAGCCTCCAACTTTGGTAAAGCACAACAAGAATTCATGGCGCAACTCTCCCACACTTCGTTTTTGATCGCCCTACACGTCGATGGTATCTTGCCTGATGATCAAGGTGGAACGGTCTCCGTAGCCAACAATGGTAAAATCCTGTTGGACTACCCAATCGGTCCACATCTCCAAGAATCCTTCAAAGAATCAATGAAACGCGGAGCAGAATTGGCCTTGGCATCGGGGGCACACATGGTACAAAGTTTGCATTACCCAGGTGTTTCCATGCGATCGACGGCAGACATCAACAAACTCGATGATGTACCCTATGGAACGCTACACCACGGTGTATTTACCGCACACCAAATGGGTGGGATGGCGATGGGCGCTGACCCAACATCCTCTGTGGTCAATCCACACCTCCAACACCACCAAATCTCCAATCTTTTTGTGGTCGATGGCTCTGTCTTTCCAACTTCGCTGGGTGTAAACCCTTCACAAAGCATCTATGGCCTCGCCAGTTGGGCAAGTGAACATATCCTCACTACGATTTGATATCGATGTAGACGATCCAATTTGGAATTCAAATGGTGATGAAGTACATTATAGAAGTAGTCAAACAGTAGGAGACACTTATGCTACCCACCCTTATGCTTTTAAGCACTGCATTTGCCGAATCACATCAAGCCGACAATGCCGAAATCCACTTCGAAGGATCGGAACAAACCTTGGTTGCCAACTCACTGGATTCTGGTTGGGTTCCAAACAACAGCAGTTTACAAATTCGACTGCAAGTCAACCTCTCCCAAGACGCCACCATCAGTGGAGATGGAACCGGAAAGTTAGCCTGGGATAGCAACAGTCCTGGCGAACTCGGTTTGACCGCAATGGGTACCAGTGGATCTGGCTTTTTTAGTATCAGCGGTATCTTGGAAGCCTTAATCTCCATCAAGTTCGATCTTCCTGTATTGGGTGCCAGTGAACTGGATTTGTTCAGTCAAGAAATCCCTTTGAGTGGTGAAGGTAGTTTCTCTCCCTTTTCGTGGAACAACACCACCGATATTGATGTCCTTGGAGATGGCTCTGAAATTATCAGTTACTCTCAATCGCTCCCCGTCATCGGCTCTGCTGCCTTGAGTGGTGAGTTACGCCCCAATTGCGTCAGTGTTCTCACCGAAAGCTATCTAGGAATGAGTGGCGATCGTCTGGATGCCAGTACCAGTGTACTCAATTACAACACTTACATTGGCGACTCTTCCTTCTCCAAAGCCACCACTTATTATGGAACTGTCAATTCCACCTGTGAGATCCAATTGATCCCTGCCTTGACCGTTTCTGCATTAGGGTTCAGTCAATCACTGGAAATCACCCAAGTAGACTTACCACCAGTCTCACAAGACACCATGGTTGGTATTCAAGCTGGTACAACCACCTTTTACCTTCCCTCAGCCGACCTCAATACCAGTGGTGTTGACTTTGGTACACTGGAAGTCGGTGACGGCGACACCACTGAAATTATCATTCAAAACACTGGCGCAGCCACCCTCACTGGAAGCGTCTCTTTAAATGATGCCAGCGGTGCCTTCGAGGTATTTGGAGGATCTCTCAATGTCGCAGCCAATTCCAGCAGTTCGATTGTGGTCAATTTTGAAGCGTTGGATGCCAACCAAGTCTACGAGGCTGATTTGGTGATTAACACCAACGATCCTGCCCAACCCCAACTGATCGTTCCACTCAGCGCCACCTCCTCTGCCAATGGAGAAGAGCCCACTGGCAATGAACCTTCGGGGGAAGTCGATGGTTTAACCGATGATCCTGAAAAGAAAGGGTGTAGCACCATGACCAGTACCGATGGTCTGTTTTGGGTCGCTGGTTTGGCAGTATTGGGATGGCGTCGACGATCATAGTTCATAGTTCATAGTTCATACGTTGTAGATCGTTTGATCAATCACATGAGATTGGTCATCATTACTGCATCATAGAAAAAGGCTGGAGCATGCTCCAGCCTTCGTTCTTTCATCCTCAAGAAAGTCTATGGCGTTGAGTACACCGTAAATGCACCCCACATCGCAGGATTATTTTCATAAGCATCTTTGGATTGCTCTTTAATGTACTTTTTTCGAGTTTTCTTTAAGGCCAGCAACAAGGGATCATTTCGCTTGAGATTCATGAACATGTTTTCCACCAAGACTCGCAAATCATTCGATGGAATTGCCCACGACTGCACGATCACGGCTTGAGCACCAGCTTGCATAAAAGCCTCCACCCGTTTTGCTTGACGGGTAATATCGGTATCCGGTCCCAAAAATACAATCATTGCATGCAATTTGAGCGCGGTAATTTGATCGAGTGTCAGTTCTCCATCCGCCATTTCAAAACCACCACTCTCAGTGGATGGGGTTTCTGACAGGTAAATATAACGGGCTTCGGGGGCTTCTTTGATGAAGGTTGCAACAGTAGCCTCTTCTCGAATAAAGACCTTGACAGAATCGCTAAAGTGTACTTTAATAAGCCCTACTTCTGCAGAGAACCCTTGATTGGTCAACAACGTAGAATTATCGGCATCGATCACCGAGGATTGCCACTTTTCTTCTTCAGTTGGACGACTAAATGCCAACATATCCACTGTGTAATCGGTATAAGACTGTATACCTGACCACATCGCATCCAAACTGGTTGAGAGGGTAATATCACGTGGAGTATGACCAAAGAAGCGGAGACCTTCTTTTTGTTCGGGCAAAGTAGAAAAGCCAAATTGCGCCATTTCAGGAGGGACAATCAACAGGAATTTACTTACCCCCATCGACACATTGAGCAACGGTTGGATCACCATAGCCCGCAAGTCATTTCCGGGCAGATGGTTGATTTTGGTATCCTTCAAGCCCGCAATCAAAGCAGCACGATGCTTAGCTACTTGTTTGTTGACAGCACTCGCCGATCCTAGAATCAAAGCACTTGAAGCATTGGGAGCCAGCACACCAGCAAGGTATTGTCCATCATCTTCCAAAATTGCGGTCACCGAAGAAATAGTTTGCATCTTTTCTCGAATACTGCGACCACCAATCAAGGTATTGGGGTACAAATGAACGTTCTTGGGTAGGTTCATGACCATTTTTTCAGCCTCACTCAAAGCGTTCAAGGCTTTTGTCGGAAACTCACCACCCATCCAAAAAGACAAAACATCTGCACGAAGTGTTTCCGTAGCAGTCATCAAAGGTCTCCGTTCTTCATCGGATAAGGAGAAAATTGGAGAACGTCCTTCAAAACCACGTTGGTTATTATCCTGCACAGTGCGCGCCAATTCAAGCAACCCAACAGATGCCATCGTTTGACCATCTCCATCTACACCAATCAACGAACGAAACAAGCCCACAAAATCTCCACCATCAGAGAAATCCAAGGCGGTATGAGTAGACAAAACGCCAACACGGTGTAACGGTGCATTCTGCCAGACATCGTCCAACACCGTATCCATCGGCTTACCCGTACGCTTTGCAGACAACAGTTTAGCATAGGCATCCAACCCCTTTTCAGCACGGTTTTGCACTTCTACTTTGTCATTTTTACCAGTGGCAATTTGCGACCAGAGTGTTTCGGTGACCGATGAGGTGGTTTCATCCTTGGCTTCTTTTTGACCTTCTTGGTCTTTGCTCTCTGTTGTCGTAGCAGTTGATGCTTTCGCACTTGTAATTGCAATCGGAGCGCTAAAATCATTTACAGCAGCACGAATAGACAATTCCATTTGCAGATTTGGTTTATCGGCATACGATTTCGCCAAAGTTTCCAATATCGCAGACGTATCTTGTTTGCTGGACTGCAACCAATCCAATTGCAACATCGTCAAATGCAAACGAAGAATCGAAGGCATCTTTTGCTTGAGCACCCCAGTCAATTTTGTTGAGGCAAAGGTTCCTGATCTTGGGGCTAATGTTGAAGCCACCAAATACTGTTGTTCAACAGGCAAGTTTTCAATCCCCGTTCCACTTTGCAACAATACCCCAAGAGAGGCATCAGAATCTTTTTCTTTGACACTGGCTAGCAATTCCTTATCTAGCATCCGCATACCAACCAGACCGGCATACAAATTGGCTTCGGTCAAGACGGCACCTTCACTTTGGGCAATTAATTTCTGTACTTGTTCGCGTACATCACCGGTATGTCCTGTCAACAACCCCACCCGGGTCAAAGCAAGGATCTCCCAACTGGCATCAGCCAATTTCATTTTGTGCTCTCCTTTGAGGGCATCGTAGGCATCTTTCCACAGTGACGGCAAATCACCATTCTCCAAATGCACGGCAATCAATCCATCAATGGCACTCATCCCCGCGACAACATCACCAATCCCTGACGCTTTTCCAATCGTATCGGTTAAGGTGGCAACATCCTTGGTTTCGGTAGCATGTCTTGCACTAGCGTACAACTGTCCGAAACCATCAATCGCCGCCGCATTGGCAAAGGCTTCAGTCGCCACATCGGCTTGTCCTTGTGACTTTGCCCACTCTGCAAGCGCCAACTGACCAGCCCAATCTGTGACCGCTTTGGCAGAGTCTAGAAAAGAAACATCGTTAGTGGCCACCAAAAGTTCCAGGGCTTCATCAGCAGACCAAGTGCGCTCTTCAACCGGTGCTTTTGAACGTTTCTTCGGTTTAGAGGCTTCCCACTCTGCTACCAGTCCAGATTTTGCCCCCCTGACCACCGACAAGGCTTTCATGCCTGCCGAACTGCTTGTATCATAGGCTACTTGTGGATTGCCAGCGATTAGATTTGCCCAATCACCATGTCCCAGTTCTGTGGCAACGGACAGATCACCACCCGACCATCCAATGGCTCCGGCCAAATGAAAAGAAGCGGCGGCGGTATCGCCTTGGAGAGTCGACAACGTTTGTTGAGCATCGGCAATCTTCCCTTGTCCCAATTGCAACTTGAACTCTTTGAGAACGTCGCGTTTGGATTTTTCGGGTGTAGCTTGAGGGGTAACGATGTCTTGTGCGACTTCTTCGACAACTTCAGTTTCATCGCCACAAGCCAGTAACAAAGACAACACCAATGAACCAAATACAGACATGAACACTCCTTATTTTTATAAATGGTCGATAATGCATTGTACAAAATCTGAACAAAAAGAACATACTTTCGTCCGAAAGTGTATCGTAAAAACGTTCATTCAATCTAGAGATTATAAAAGAACACTCTCACACATCTTTCTTAATTGAAAATCGTGCCTATGTACATTTGAAAGGTGCACAAAGACACCACTTTACTTTTCTTCTACATCTTTGATTTCTGATTTCGAGGTTTTCTATACCATGTCTGATAAACCACAACTACCAGCCACCAGTTCCGGCGGACTGAAAAAATCAAGCCTCCTCAACCAGTATCTTGCCGAAGTTCGGCGCTACCCCATTTTAACACCCGAAGAAGAACACGATCTAGCGGTCCGTTACCGTGATGAGGGTGATGAAGACGCTGGTAAACTACTGGTCAAATCCAATCTTCGGTTGGTTGTCAAAATGGCATTCAAATTCCACAGCCAATGGGCCAACGTGCTCGATTTAATTCAACAGGGCAACATGGGACTGATGCAAGCTCTTAGTAAATATGACCCCTACAACGAAACCAAGACTCGCTTTTCCACTTACGCCGCCTACTGGGTTCGCTCTTGTATTTACAATTATATTAAAGACAACTACCGCATCGTGCGACTGGGATCAACACGGCACGGTCGACGTTTATTTGACAATCTCCGTAAAGAACGAGAAAAGTTGGTTCAAATGGGGATTACCCCAACCACCAAGGCACTCTCCGACTCGATGGACATCCCCGAAGAGGAGATTGTGGTCTTTTCGCAACATTTTAACCAACCAGCATTGGGTTTTGACAATCCAATCGGTATGAATGATGACAACGCGCGTTCTTTATCGGAAACAATATCGGGTTGGGAAGACACACCCGATGAACATGTCGCCAACGAAGAAATCTCCTCGCGTATCTCACAAAAGTTACAAGAGTTCTATGAAACCTTAACTAATCCTCGAGATCAAGAAATCTGGAACCGTCGCTTAATTGCCGACACACCAGTTTCCTTGCAAGAATTGGGCGATGAATACGGAATTTCCAAAGAACGCGTCCGACAACTCGAAGGCCGTATCAAGAAAAATCTCAAAGCCTTTTTGGAAGCCGAGATTGGTGAAGACATCGCCTTTGAGTTTGCAAACTAATCCATCGAATATTTGCCTGAAGTTCTTCTGGAAGTTCACCAATGAAATTAACATGATAACCTTCCATTGCTGTAGGTTCTGAAATGACTTCTCCAGTC
>CAKZLX010000207.1 GCA_937127265.1 uncultured Pseudomonadota bacterium | reverse complement strand
AGACATGTCAGGAATGGACGAAGAAGAAGTTAAGGCTTTCGATTTGACAGCTAATCGTATCAAGATGCCTGCAGAGATTACTGGTCGTCTGGCTCCTGGAATCTTTGAAGCCGATCGTCAAGATGCTGAAATCGCTTTGGAAATCTTTCCCGGTATTGAAGACTACGAAGCAGACGAAGGTGCTAGTAAACGCAATGCTCGAAACAACACCTTCAAGGAAAACATCACCTTACCAGTTCTCGGCTCGAATGCTGTGGTGGATGAACGCGCACGACAAGGTCATGGTTTAATTGATTTGAAAATTCGCTTTTACATTGAAGATACCGAAGCCACTGAAAAGCTCAAAGAAGATCGTAAAAAAGAACGTGAAGAAAACAAAGACAACGACAAGTTTGAACAAACTGTCATGCAACCGATCGCTGTTGATGGCAAGGAATGGTTCATCACTGAAGGTGTGGAGTGGAAATACGAAGACAATATGACAGCTGCCCAAGCCGCTGAAGCGATTGCCAAAGCCATTGATTCTTTGCCGGAGTTCTCTGCAATGTATGAATTGGACGAAGATGCTTTGATCCCCAACTCTGACATCAGTATCAAAGCTGCCTACTGTTTGGTTGATGCCAAAGATGATGATTGTGCAGAAGATAAAATTAATCCCTTGGCCGGTGAGGCTGGAAACAAATTGCGTGCACAGATCATGACTGGAAACAACGAGGCCGTTTTATTGGGGCGTAAAACCGATGGTTCGGCACAGCAGTTCTTTGGTGGTGCAGATGAAGTCCAGTTGGTATTTTGGCAAGAAGACGAACCATTTTTGGATGACGACTTCAACAGTACACCACGTTTGATTGTTGCTGGTCTTCTCCGCAAAAAGTTGGTCGCTTTGGATCAGAGTGGTTTGGACATGACTGAAGAAGAAGAACCACTACCCGTGGTTGAAGAAGAGTCCTAAGTTGGGACTGGAATGATGAAACGATGAAAAGGGGTGCTTTGGCATCTCTTTTCTGCTTTTTTACTGAGCCTTGTCTTTGGTATATTTTTCGAAAAATGTTGGACTTCACTAAAAATGTTCTGTTTGTGAAAATTCAATCGGATATGCTATATTCAAGAATAAATCGTTTCGCATTTTTCACAAAGGGGTAAGTTATGTTCCGTTCATCCATTTTACTATTTGCCTTGGTGGCATGTGGTGAGAAAGACACTGGCTTTGGCGTTCCAGTGGATACTGACAATGTAGACACTGCAGACACACAAGATACAAATGAAACCGGTACTGAAGACACTTCCGTATCAGGAGAAACAGATTGTGCCAACGGTGAAGACGATGATGGTGATGGTCTAGCCGATTGTCTTGATGAAGATTGTGATGGTGTGGTTTCAGTAGACTTCAATGGAAAAACAGGTTTTTGCGAGTTTGGCGAAGAAGCAAACTGTGAAGACGGTTTTGACAACGATGGGAACATGGATTCGGATTGTGATGACTCTGCTTGTGCAACAGTCGACATTTGTATGCCAGATGTAGAAGATTGTCGTGATGGTGAAGACAACGATGGTGATGGCTTTGCCGATTGTGCTGATTCTGACTGTGATGGTGAAGTATCGGTTGATGCAACGGGAAATGCAGGCTTCTGTGAGGTTGTAGAACAAAGTTGTGATGACGGCTTTGATAATGATGGCGATGGGGATGCTGACTGTGCTGACTCAAACTGTCCTGCTTGTGCCGAAGAAGATTGTACGATGGTTGGTGATGAAGACGGTAATGGTCTTGCCGATTGTGCCGATGGATGTACAATTTCGATTGATGCCTTTGGGAATACTGGGTTCTGTGAAGCTACCGAGCAAAGTTGTGAAGATAACTTCGACAATGATGGTGACGGTCTTGTTGACTGTTTGGATTCGAATTGTCCAGCTTGTGCTTCCTCAGAAGACTGTACTACTGTTGGTGATGAGGATGGCAATGGTCTAGCCGATTGTGATGATGGTTGTACGATTGCAGTGACTGCTACTGGTTCCGCATATACCTGTGAGCCAAACGGTGAAGTCAGCTGTACCGATGGAGCCGATAATGATGGTGATAACTTAATTGACTGTCTCGACGTTAGTTGTGATGGTGCAACTATCAATGCTTCAAGCGGTGCCACTTGTGAATTCACAACCGAGTTGACTTGTGATGATGGTGCTGACAACGACGGAGACGGTGATGCTGACTGTGCAGATTCAGACTGTGCCACAGATGCTGCCTGTACCAGTACTGGTTCCGAAAGTTGTTTGAATGGAACCGATGACGATGGTGACGGCTTGATTGACTGTTTGGATTCTGATTGTAATGGTTTGCCAGGGTTTGATAGCGGTGGAAACTTGGGCGTTTGTCAGTTCGGTATGGAGGTCAGTTGTAGTGATGCCATGGACAATGATGGCGATGGTCTCACCGATTGTGCTGATTCCAATTGTACCAATGACTCGGCTTGTCAAACCACAACCACTGAAAATTGTATCAACGGTATTGATGATGATGGAGATGGTCTTGCTGATTGCGACGATACAGACTGTGCCTCTGCCGCTAATTGTCAAACTTCCGGAACAGAAGATTGCTTTTCCTTGACCGATGATGATGGTGATGGTCTCATCAACTGTTTGGACTCTGATTGTAATGGTTCTCCTGCCTATGACGCATCGAGTAACCTTGGATTCTGTGAATTTGGAACCGAAACCAGTTGTGATGATGGCATGGACAATGATGGTGATGGTGACGCTGACTGTAATGATTTAAATTGTTCGAATGATTCCGCTTGTCAAACCAGTCCTCTTGAAGATTGTTTGAACGGGATTGATGATGACCAAAACGGCTTGACAGACTGTGACGATCCATCCTGTGCCGGCGCCCAAAACTGTCAAACCGCGACTGTCGAAGACTGCTTTACACAAGGTGACGAGGATGGAAACGGTGTGCAAGATTGTGATGATTCCGCCTGTACTCAAGCCATTGATGCCTTCGGTAATGTTGGCGCTTGTGAAACGAACTTTGAAAACACCTGTGATGACGGCGTAGATAACGACCGAGATAACATGGTTGACTGTGCCGATATGGATTGTAATGGTCAGGGTATCCCAGGGTCCACAGCATTCTGTGAGCCCGCAGGAGAAACCTCTTGTAATGACAACCAAGACAACGATGGTGACGGTTCGGTAGACTGTGCGGACGGTGATTGTGTTGGTGTTGGAAACTGTCCTGTGGTGGAAATCTGTAATGATCTCATCGACAATGACGGTAACGGATTGACCGACTGTGCTGACAATGTCTGTCAGGGACAAACCATTACCCTTGCCAATGGTGATACTGGTACTTGTACTACCACCGAGTCAGACTGCTCAGACGGTATTGACAACGATGGATTCCAACTGGCCGATTGTGATGACCCATCCTGTGTCAATGATGCAGCTTGTAATCTTCCACCAGAGAATTGCCAGTTGGGCTCTGGTGATGAGGATGGTAATGGTCTAGCCGACTGTGATGATCCTGTGTGTCAGCAGTTGCCACAATGTGTAAATGGTGGCGGTGGCAATAATGAGATTTGTGATGACTTCTCCGACAATGATGGGAATGGTTTGACCGATTGTGAAGACCCCGCCTGTATTGGGGATGCTGCTTGTGCCAATGCTGTGGAAACCTCTTGTAACGATGGTGTTGACAACGAGTTTGATGGTCTTACGGACTGTGATGACCCCGATTGTATTGGTGACAATGCTTGTCCAAATGCTGGTAACCAAGAAACGGTTTGTGATGACAATGTTGACAATGACAACGATGGTATGATTGATTGTATCGACCCCGATTGTTTGGGTGAGGCTATTTGTCAAGGTTCAGGCGAAATCTGTGATAACGGTATTGATGATGATGGAAATGGTCAAGCAGATTGTTTGGATCCGGCTTGCGCCACCGACTCGGCTTGTGTACCACCTGAAGTCTGTGACAACAACTTTGACGACGACCAAGATGGTTTCATGGATTGTAATGACCCTGATTGTAACAACTCAACCGCTTGTGGTGGTGAAGATTGTTTGAATCAGTTGGATGATGATGGTGACGGTCTTAAAGACTGTGATGATCCAGATTGTGCTGGCGGTAGTGACTGTTTACCACCTGAATCGAACTGTACCGATGGACTTGATGATGATCAAGATGGTTTGATTGACTGCTTGGACTATGACTGTGGTATTGATGCTGCTTGTCAAGGTAGTGTTGAAGTCTGTGATAACGGTGTTGATGATGATAACAATGGTCTTGCAGATTGTGATGACACGTATTGTTGTCCTGATTTGGCTTGTGCCACTTCTGCCGCTTGTTCACAAGGTCAAGCCGAAATGGACTGTGTTGATGGACTCGATGATGACAACGATGGTGATATCGATTGTGATGATTCAGACTGTGCCAATGTCAGTGCTTGTAACGGTGGTGGCTCAGGTTCAGAAGACTGCTTGAACCAAATCGACGATGACAACGATGGTGACATTGATTGTTCGGATTCGGATTGTGCCAGTAACCCTGCTTGTCAAGGTTCGGGTGAAGATTGTCAAAACCAGTTGGATGATGATAATGATGGTCTGGTAGACTGTTTGGACTCCGATTGTTCAAGCAACCCAATCTGTATCGAACAGGCTTGTTCTGACCAATTGGACAATGACTTTGATGGCGACGTTGATTGTGACGACTCAGATTGTGCCAACGATGCCAGTTGTGGACAGTTTGAAATCTGCGACGATGGTGTAGACAACGATGGTGATGGTGACATCGACTGTGATGATAGTCAATGTACAAACAATGCTGCCTGTGTCCCTGAAACAAACTGTGGTGATAACATTGATAACGACAATGATGGCGCCACTGACTGTGCGGATTCAGATTGTGCCAACGAAGCTGGATGTTCATTGATTGAGGGCGTCTGTGATGATGGTGACGACAATGACAATGACGGTTTGATTGACTGTGATGACCCAGACTGTAACGGAACGCTTGCTTGTGATATCGAAACCAACTGCTCTGATGGTGTCGACGATGACAATGATGGTGCAGTCGACTGTATTGACTGGGATTGTAGTGATGCTAGCGTTTGTGCTGGACAAGTTGAGATCTGCGACAACGGTGTTGATGATGCGGGTGATGGATTCAATGGTGCAGACTGCAATGACCCATACTGCTGTTTGTCTTCAGCCTGTGCTGGAAGTGCTGCTTGTAATCTCGAAGCCATTTGTGATGATGGTGTAGATAACGATGGTGACGGCAGTATCGACTGTGACGACATTGACTGTGGTAACGAAACGGCTTGTCAGTTGGAAAATTGTTTCGACCCAACAGCGGATATCAATGGTAATGGTGACTTTGGTTGTGATGATGCCACTTGTGCCAGTGAGCCATACTGTTCTTCAAACTTCCAAGGTTTCTGGTTGGATTACGTACAACCATTGTTCCAAACCAGTGGCTGTACAGGTTGTCACTCATCTCAATTCTCTTCATATGCTAGCCTGATGAACGGATATGCTGGTTCAATGTATTCTTCAAATGCTGGTCCAACTGGTGGGACTTACAACACCGGTCACCCAGGAAATGCAATGCCGTGGATTGATGGAAATGGCTTGGATGCTTCCAATGGTGGTATGGGTGATCCAAACACTTCATACTTGTACTTGAAAGCTGCTGGTACGCACGGTTCAGTTGGTGGTGGTGGTTCTCAAATGCCACAAGGTGGTACACCACTATCAGCAGAAGATTTAGAATTGCTCAAAGGTTGGATTGAGTTTGGTGCACCGGAATAACCAATCAGAGTCAAAGCGGTTGTTTTGATAGATAAGATTGACGGAAAGGGTTGCGATGCAACCCTTTCTTGTTGCTACGTGTGATGGTTGCAGCCAGATATTGATCCAGCAGATTACCAGTTGGCGTGTAGTACCAACCGTGTGGTATTCTTGGCATCTCCTAAGGCAGTGTGTTCAAAACCATCAAATTCCAACTGGATCGTCTCCAATGCCTTTTTGACACTGTACACCTGGGTGTGCTTTTGGGCCTTTTTAAATTCTTTTTGTAAGTCAATGGTGGCGGCAAAGGAAAAGTCAGATTGGTGGCGTAGACACTCAACCCGCAATTGCTTGGGGTCAAAGTTCGACCAACTACCAAAGATTGTTTTGTCCGGAGAGCAGTGGTGTTTGTGCAAAAAGTCTTTCCATTCTACCAGCATATCTACGAATACTGGTGCGCCTTGGACATCCTGTTGTCGAATTCCGGTCAATTTGGTACAAAAAGAGGATATTTTCTTGGTGAGTTGGGGCTTGACCATACTATGGAAAGTGGGCAAATCATTCACATCAAACGTATCCATTTCAACAGGACACAACAGAGCACCGACTTCAATGATTTCTACATTGCCCTTAGATACAGAGGGACCACAGGTGGCTTCAAAATCAACAACCATTAAATGAGTACAGTTTGGAAAACGACTCCGTATACTATCCATGCAGACTCCGTTGCTTGGTTCGGTTTTGAATATGTTCTTGTAACATTATTTCCCCATACAATATTTAATCAGGTTAATTATTCTATAGCGATTTTCCAACACCATGAACTGGGGGAACCTGTGGCTACTCGACGCGCAACCAAAAACTATGCTGACGATGCTTCATTTTTGGCAGACTATGAAGAAACACTCTCTAAAAGTTCAATCACCTTGGACAATACCTGTTATCGAGGGGAATTGGCGGACAATGTGAAGCTAGATCTCCGTTTTGCCGATAAATCTCGTATTGGTCCCATACAAGGGCAAGTGGTCTTTCGAGACCCAGAAAAAGGGCTGGTTGCCCTCCGTTTATTGGATATGCCACCTGAAGTCCATCAACGCTTTGAGACCATCCGTGCCAGTTTGGTTTCAGAAAGTGAAAAGGTCATTGAAGAGGCGTTGCAAACGGGTCAGGTCATCCGTCTTGAAGAACACCAACAACAAGTCGACACCTTACAAAGCGAAGTGGATGCTCTCCGCAATCAATTGGCCGTCTTGGAAAAACGCTTGGCCCAATTGGAAGATCAACCGAGTATCGGTCTGCGTGGTTTTCAGTTGCCAAAATACAAAGGGCAGGAACCGATGGTTCGTGGCTCAATGGCACAATGGACACAATTTTGGGTGCAAATGCAATCCAACCAGCGAACTGGACTGGTGGTGCTGGATGTTGATGGTGTTGAGCGATTTGCCTTGGTCAAAGAGGGGAGTGTGGTGGCTTGGCGTTCGGACCCTGTGATTGAAGAAGAGACGTTGGGGCAACTCTTGTTGCGCTCTAAACAAATTGAATCGGGACAGTTGCAAAGTGCATTGGAAACCATGGGGCAAACAGGTCAACGGTTGGGACAGGTTTTACAGTCGATGGAACTTCTGACCGAGGCACAAGTCTTTGGCGCAATCCACAGTCAGTTGGTCTATATTTTCCAAAAAGTGTTTAGGTTGTAATACCATAGCCGATATGGTTATATTTTTTTGTTTAAACAATCCGAGCATGGCTTTATTTATATCTTCTTTTGAAAAGTCTTTTAAAGCGGTTTTTAAATT
>CAKZLX010000206.1 GCA_937127265.1 uncultured Pseudomonadota bacterium | reverse complement strand
AAATTCACGCACCACAGGGCACAACGGTGAATATTCGTGCCAAAACATTGGAACGGTTTGAGAGTGTGGTTTTGGAACTCAATGGTGAAATTGAACCGGCAACGCTAGACTTTGGTCGTGAAATCACGGCAACGTTTGATTTGAAAACAGAGGGCTCATATCGGTTTTTATTGTTGGATGGTGACAACCAAATACCATCACAGTCGTTTCCTGTAGTCTTTGATGCTGATGATCCACCCGTTGTTTCTTTGGAAATCAAGCAAACCCAAATCCCCAGTAATCGTTCAATTCCGATTACCTGGACTGCTTCGGATGACTTTGGTTTGGAGAGGGTCATCCTTGAAATCTCACACAATGGTAACACCAAAGAGATTATGCTCCGAAAGCCCAATCAAAATCGGTTGAAGTTGGGTGCTAAGATTCGTCGAAGTGTGGAGGAATTAGGGTTGAAGGGCGGAGATACTGCCACCTTGAAAGTGATCGCTTATGACAATCAAGCCCCAATTACCGACACACCAGTCCCACGGGTTGAGGGTGAAGCATTTGGTAAACGCGGAGAGTCGGCACCGATTGAAATTCAGATTCTGACGCCGCAAATGTCTGCCGAGAAAATGAAGGAACTCAATCAGAAACTGAGAGATGCCTTGGTCTTGATTATTGCCGATTACTTGGTAGAAGACATCCCAACCGAAGCCAGTATTCTCCAATGGTCGTTTGAGGCCGCCAAACGCTATGATCAACTTCGCCACTTGACCGATGAGGCCTGGGGAGAAGGGTGGCCGACGTATTTATCTGCCGAATTGATTGCCAAAGTCTATGCCGATTCTGCCAGTATGTTTCGCTTTGTTCGTACAACCTATGCCGAAGATGGTGTTGGTCAACCCAAGTCCGAAGACATGTTGTTCTTTCAAGAGTCGTATACCGATCACATCTCCCAGTTGGAGCAAACCATTTACATTATTGATCGCATGCTTCGTCAAGTGGCTTTCCGCGACGTGGAAAAGGCATCCAAGGACTTGACCCGTTCCGCGGAACGTTTTGCCAGTATGGATATGAAAGTACAGTCTGCCGAAGCCTTGTTGAATGCCTTATCCAAAGTGGAAAAAGATTTACAGCAAATTGCTGAATCGGTAACCGAATTAGGAGGGTACTCAATCCAAGAGTTTGTCGAGCAACGCAGTATAGAAATTGAACGGATGAAAGCCGAGATACGATCTGAAATCGCCCAAGAGAACCTTGCTGAAGCCTCGGAACACACCAGCCAAATGTCTCAGTCTGTGACCCAGTTTGCCGAGGGTGTGAGTGAGATGTTGGAGCGGATGAAAGCCAAAGAAGATGAACTTGATCAAGAAATGGAATCTTTGATTGAAAAGTTGGAAGAATTGGATGAAAAGCAACAAGCCGCTCTCCAAGAAATGCAACAAGCTCGAACAGATGATCCGACGGCTCAAGAAATGGCCAGTTTGTGGCAACAAATAGAAGCACAGTCTCAAATCGCCTTTGATTCTTCTCGGGCAATGGTGGAGGGCGTTGGTGATGGTAGAGGGTTTCGATATGGTTCAATTCGAGCGATCGAAAGATTGGCGTCAGATATGGGGGACCTTCACCATGCTGTGATTACTAGAAATATAGAAGGTGTCAGTGAAACAATTTCCTATTCTGGCATTCGATTAAAGCGCGTCGAAAATGTGATTGATAATGAAAGACTTCGGGGAAGAACCAGTGAAGACCCGTTACCCAAAACACTACCCAACATCCAGACCTCGTCCAATCAAGTTACCAGTGCACTGGTTAAAATCCAGCAACTGTTAAACTCTGATGTTCTGGCCAATGCACAAAGCAACCCCTATTTAATGGAACAGGCACAAAAAATGGAGTCGACTCAAGCGCAGTTACAACAAGAAATGCAGAGTTTGATCCCCAAGGTTCAAGAAGTCGAACAACAAATGCCAACTGCCACAGGGGAGGCGACTGATTTTGCCATGCAAGCCAGCAAAAGTATGGAAGATGCCAGGGACTTTTTGGGAGAAGGTGACCACATGGGTGGAGAAAGTTTACAGTTTCAATCCTCTGCGCGTATCCAAGATACCATTGAAGCCCTCAAACAAGCTTCATCGCAAATGCAACAAATGCAGCAACAAATGGAACAAATGGCTGGTGGTGGAGAGCAAGATGGCGAAATGATGTCATCCGATGTTGAAATCCCACGTCCAGAACCCCGAGTATCTCCCGAGGAATATCGCAAGATGTTATTGCAAGGGATGCAAGGTGGCGTCCCCGAAGAATATGAAACCTTGAAAAAGAAGTACTATGAAGAATTGGTTGCCCAATAGTTGCTTAATAGCTTTGTGTTTTGTATCTTGTGTCCCGACCGCAAGTGCAGATGCGTTAGATGATGCCCATCGGTGTTTGGATCAAGCAAACCTCCCTTGCGCAATAGAGATTCAAGAACGTTTGTATGCCGATAAACCTAACAATACCGATGTTTTGCAATTACGCGCCCGAACCTATTTTCATCTGGGGCGTTTCGATGAGGTGGTGACCATATTGGAAACACTTCAAGAGCAAGGGATTGATGTTGAAGACAATGGTGGTTTTCCTGCTCGGGCCTCGATGGCAGCCTTTACTGGGATGGTGGAGACCAAAGGCAATGGTGTTGTGGTACGTCACGACCCAGGTATTGATCGGGTGTTGGCAGCTGATGCGATCCACACTATGGAAACAGCCCGGACCGGGTTTGATGCCCAGTTGGGAGGTGGTCCTGAGCACGAGGTAATTTTGGATATCTTTCCTACAGCACGTCGTTTTATGCACGCCAGTGGTATACCCGAAGAAGCCGTCCGTACAACGGGTGTGATAGCTTTGTCGAAGTGGAATCGTTTGTTGGTCACAAGCCCACGTGCAACTGCCGGTGGTTATGCTTGGATGGATACGGCTGCCCATGAGTACATTCATTTGGTGGTGTCTTGGCGAACCAAAGATCGTGCTCCTGTCTGGTTACAAGAAGGTTTGGCCCGATATTTAGAGAAGCGTTGGCGTGAGAACCCTGAATTCTACCTCTCACAAAAACAACAGTCGCTGCTAGCGGGCGCTCTTGCCGAAAATGCCTTTGTTCCCTTTGAAAAGTTTAAGCAATCGATGGCCTATTTGGACAGTGGTGAAGAAGCCGCCTTGGCCTATGCACAAGTATCGACCATGGTTGATTTTATGGTAACCAATGCCGGTGAAGCCAGTTTGATTGAATTGATGGATCGCATTGCGGATGGGGAAACAGCCGAAGAAGCCGTATCGAGTCTGGCTGGCTATGACTCTTTTGATGCCTTCAAAGTAGGCTGGCGACAGTTTCTGTCCACCTTGCCACTGGTGCAAAAAGAACTCTCTGAAACCCAAATTGCCTTAGATGGCGATGGGGGAGATTTTGCCGACGATCCAGTGTTGCAAAATCGTACTGACTTGGCCAAATTTGTTCGGGTGGGCGACCTCTTAATGGAACATGGCAAATATCAAGCGGCTTTGATTGAGTATAAAAAAGCCAAATCACCAGAAGAGCCGATGAGCCCTACGGCTTTATCCAGAATGGTAGATTGTCATGTGATGATGGATCATCCGATGATGCTCAAGAGGACTCTTCCTCTGATGCTCAGGCCGATTCCTCAACTGATCTCCAAGAGGAGCCAAAGAACGCCACCGCCTCCCTTGCCCAAGAGGACTCCTCTTCAGATGCCCAGGCTGACTCCTCAACTTATGCCCAAGCTGACTCCTCATCTGACGCTCAGGCCGACTCTTCA
>CAKZLX010000205.1 GCA_937127265.1 uncultured Pseudomonadota bacterium | reverse complement strand
ACATTACCATTCATCTCCAGAAAAAATTGTATGCCAAGAAAATGTTTACCGCCTTAAAACGTTCTTTTTTATATGCTTTTGATTCTAAGAAGCACCGAGAGATGGTTGGGTTGATGCTCTTGTTGTTAGTCGGTCAAGAAGACGCAACCAAATTAAACCTGTCATGGCTAGAGAGGTATATTCTATCCAATGATATTTAAGATGGTTGCGATAGATGTGTGTTTGGAAGTGATGTTAGACTCAATCGATCGACAACGAGAGTTCAAAACTTTGAACGCACTGCGTATGATCAATCCCCATCGATTGAAATACAGGGACTAACCAATCCGAGATGGTGGGGAAAGTCGTTTCGGCCACGCCTATGATTGTACCAGAGTTTGAAGTGGTACCGGAAAAGTCAATCGCATAGGTCCAACCATAGGTTCCCAAATCAAAGTCCAAGGGTGTGACGGATTGGGTTTCACAACTAAAATCAGTCCCTTCAAGGATACAAGTGATGGGGTCAGCGGCACCGTAACTATCGGCTTGGATAGTGAAGGAGCCATCCTCACCTTGAACCGTGAATGTACTTGGAAGCAGGGCATCAGTTCCAATCCCAAAAAACTGTCGCAACTGACCATCCCAACCACAAGTATCTTCGATCATCGTGGCATCGTTGACAAACCAAGTGCCACTTTGAATAGCGGATGTGGTGTTATCATTTGGAAGATTGTCGTCTGTTTCTTCAGTGTTGGGTGTGGTATCTGGTTCGGATAGATCAGTGGAATCACCGGTGTTGGTATTGTCTTCGGTGGTTTCATTATCGGAAGTATCCTCATTTTCCAATGTCGCAGTATCCTTGTTGTCGCCTTCCTCTTCGAGAAGAATAATGTTCTTGGTTGGTGTGGCACACGCGAAAAGGAAAAGAGAGAGTAGTGAAAAGTAAGGTTTCATGGGTTGCTCCTTGGGTTAGCAGTCAACCAATAGCCTAGAAATCTTTGCATAACAGTTGTTATATATAATTTGACATTTTCTATACAATTTTCTCAGGGACTTCGGAATAGCCGATTTTTCTAGTTGGCTTTCATTTGCGTGTTCTACCCTATGCTTGAAGATACCAACATAGACAAGACTTCAATTTTGAATTGAAGTTCGACAGGATTGATTTGTGGAAGGTCAATATTCCAACAGGTAAAGTCGCTCATTCTGTTATATACTAGGTTTATATACGATTTTGAATTGGCAACAAGAAGAGAGTCTGTCAACGATTGCCCAAGTGATGATTTCAATACCACACTTATAGGCAGTCTGATTGTCAACTGGAACATGTGATTTTGCAAGCCAGAGGAACTGGAGATGTTTATTGGTAGTGTATTCGGATGGTTGATGAATGGTGCAAGTGCACATGTGTCGGGTTTTCATGATTGGCCACAGCACCTCGAAAATGAATCCGATATCGCTTATTGGGTCTATGAAGAAGGTTGGTATGTCTCGCCGGTGCGAACATTACCCTATGATGGAACCCGTGTTGGCTTATTTGTAGAAAAGTCTGCTGGTGTTGATATGAACCTTGAAGTCCGATGGGCAGACAATGATCAGTATGGTCCTTGGGTTTCTTTGGTCAAGACATTTGCTTTACCGACTTTGGAATTATGGAATCAAGATTTGGACTCTCCACATCGCTCTGTGCAGTTTCGTACCACCAATCCTAGTGCGATGGAATACATTGAATGGGATTTATTGACACCGGTATCGGAAGGAGAGCCTCACAATGAAGAAAGTGCTCCGGTACCATTGTCGCCAACCCCACCACCTGCCAGTACATATCTATCATCCGCACTGGTCAATCTGGGGGTGATTTCGCGAACCCAATGGGGTGCACAAACCACCAATTGTACTTCTCCTGAAGATACTTGGTATCGGATGGCGATTCACCATGTCGCCTCCCAACAAGACTACAACGGCTCTATTCAACAACGCGTTCAGTCCTTACAGGCTTGGGCGATGAATTCTGGTGGCTTTTGCGATATTCCCTATCAATATTTGGTTGGTCACGATGGGACGTTATGGGAGGCTCGACCGATAAACAAGTATAGTGGGGCTACTGGTGGTGGAAACAACAACGGTAATATCGCCATTTCTTTTATCGGTTGCTATGACCAATCAGCGTGTCAAAGTAGTTATGGGTTTTATCATACCGCCACTGATGCGATGATGGCACGGGCGCGAGAGTTGGTAGACACCTTGGCGCAAGAACACGGTATTGCTGTGAACCATACCAATATTAAAACCCATCAAGACTGGCCTGGTAACGCTACGGCCTGCCCCGGTAATTACATCATCAATCGTTTTGATGAATTGTTGAGTCCGGTTCCCTTCTATTATGGTCAAGTCACTGGACAATCTCACACTGGGACAATCACCATTGCCGAAGGTGAATATGTGGATGTTTGGGTGGATGTGATGAATACTGGACAATGGGATTGGGATAGCAATACCAAGTTGGCACCATACCCGCGAGACAATCAGTCGGTGCTGTCAGGCAGTGGTTGGATTAGTGGAACCCGCGTACAGGCTGTTTCGGGAACTGTTTCACCAAATGCTACCCATCGTTTTTCTTTTCGTTTATATGGGAACCAAGTGGGGGTTCATACCCAAAACTTTACCATGTTGCAAGAGTGGTACACCTGGTTTGCCGATACTCCTTATGCTGGTTCGCCTTC
>CAKZLX010000204.1 GCA_937127265.1 uncultured Pseudomonadota bacterium | reverse complement strand
TTATCGGTTGAAGGTGCATTGTCAGAGATGCCATAGACGCAAAGCAGGAACTATTTTATCAAACTATGCTAACCTAGATGGGCTTAAACCCTCATTTTGGAGCACGCATGTTTCTCTGGCTCTGGGCCTGTACACCAGACACAACCGATGTCTGCCCCACTGCAAAAAATGACACCTGTGATGAGTTGCTGACCTGTGCATTGGGAACCGACAGCAGCGACTGCGATGCCACCTGTAAGACCTGGATACCCAGTGATGGTGACTATAGAATGGCTGGGGTATGTGCCTTGGATGATGGTAATCGCCTTGCACAAAGCGAAAAGTCACACGGTGAAGGAACAATGGGTGAAGGTGGCCTCACTGGATCCTATGATGCCACCGTCACTGTTCGCGGTTCCAGATCCAGTAACTCTGTCGATCGTCAATATAGAGTCTACGTGCCTAGACGCTACGATCCAGAAAACCCTGTTCCATTGATGTTTGCATTGGGTGGATTTACGGTGGACATGTATTGGATGGCGGAATTTACCGAGATGAATCGAATGGCAGATCGAGAGAACTTCATTGTGGTCTATGGACACCCCGAATGGCGCGATTTTGGCAATTATGACGTTTTTGCCTGGTATGTCTACAACAATGCCTTCGAGGGAGATTGGATCGACAATCCTGACATCGCCTATATGGAGGCGGTATACAACGAACTCTCTACGCAGTACAACATCGATAAAAGCCGAGTGTTTACTTCAGGACACTCTCGGGGTGCTGCTCTCTCCATCATCGCCGCATTTGAACGACCGGACCTATTTGCAGGATACTGTGCACAGGCAGGATTTGGCTCAACCAACGACTACAACCTTCGGATTGAGGAATTACTCCAAAGCAATGCCGTCCATGGTGTTCTTATCCATGGCGATGCCGATCCGGATGTACGGGTGGTAGAGTCGGATGCCATTCATGACTTATACAAGGCTGCGGGATACGAGTACTTCGATGACTGGCTCTACTTTCGAATACCCGAGGCAACTCACGAGTGGCAGAGTCACCTGAATCAAGAAACCTGGAACTGGCTCTACGATCATCCAAATCCTCTTTATACCAATAATGGAGGTGCCCAATGATCTGGCTACTGACTTTATTTGGCTGCGGTGAAGAGCACAGCCTTAGCAATCAAATCGACACCAGCAACATGGTAGAGATTGCGACTGAAGATACGACTTATCGTATGGGCTATCCCGATCTGGATCCTGGCCCCTACAACAACCACTGGAAAGCCTACTCAAAGCCTCAACATGAGGTTACCGTTTCAGCCTTCTACCTGGATAAAACCGAAGTCACCGTTGAAGATTACGCTGAGATGTTGAATGATTTGGTTGATTATCCGAGCACATTAGAGAGATTGGTTAATCCACTTATGCCACTGGAGTATGACGCCGAAGCTGGCTTCACCATCAAAGAAGGCTACGACAACAGACCGATGAACTATGTCTCATGGTATGAAGCCGCCGCATATTGTGCACACATTGGGAAACGGTTACCCTTTGAAGCCGAGTGGGAACTGGCAGCCAAAGGCGCCGACATTGCCAACCCTAGAAATGTTCCTTGGGATACACCAGGATGGTCTTGTCATAAGGCAGTGTATTACACCAATGAAACCCTCTGTGCAGAGCGCCCCGAACCTGTGGGAACTCATCCTGATGGAGATACCCCTGACGGAATCTCGGACATGGCGGGCAACGTATCTGAATGGATATTCGACTGGTTTGCCGAGTACACTGAAGAATCCCAAATCAACCCTGTTGGTCCAGATGATGGTGTCTACAAAATCTTACGCGGAGGTGGATTTAGAGATTCGTCTGATGCCCTACGGGTAAATGATAGAGTACTTGCCAACCCGAAGTCTCGTTCTGAAGGCGTTGGATTTCGCTGTGCTATTTCCAGTTCAGCCCTATCTAATTCTTCCGGAGATGCACAATGAAACTCTTCTCTGCGACGCTACTATTCAGTGTACTGACTGCCTGTAATCAAGAATCCGAACCCTTTGACTTTGAAAATCATGAATTTGAAAGAGAATTGGAAACTATTCAACCCGTTCTAGAAGGGCTTCTCTGGCCAAGCGACATGACCATTTCCAGTGGTGGTTTGACATTCATCGAACGCGATGCTCTAACCGTTCATCAAGTGATAGACAATGTCGTACAGGACTCTTGGGAATGGGTTGAAACCCCCTTACAACTATTGACCATAGAGGACAATACTTGGGTTCGAACCGAGTCTGGAATCTATCCACTGGACGGCGATGGTGCTCTTGTAGAAGCAGAAGGTATTACGGATATGTTCAATCTGAACGGTATGCTTCACTGGGTCAGTTCGGGTGAGGCTTCACAGGTAGAAAATGAAACAGGTATCGTTCTTGATTCCGATTCTCCCATCGACAGCACAGTCGTGATGGACAACACCCTCTTTGTCTTGGATAGAGCCGGCAAGAAACTCATGAGAGTATCAGAAGACGGAACCACGGAAGCCTTCCGATTCGGAGATGAGCCTCGCAGGCTATTTTCCGATGGAGATACCCTCTATGCAACCACCCGTTCTGCACGTTGGCCCTATGGTGGATGGATAGTAAAACTAGAAGGTTCAGAAGACTCTTGGGCTGAAACCAGACTCAGCGACTCTCCGCCTGAAGCAGAGCGATTACTCGTACACGATGGCTTCGTCTATTGGAGCTCAAAGCAGTCCATCACGCGGGTTTCTACGGACGGTGGAACCTATGAGATGGTGGTACCAAACACAACCGTTGGTGCAATGCATGTTCAAGAAGACACACTTTGGTGGACAGATTCCAAAGGCGGTCGCTTGTTTGCACTGCCACTATAATCGAAAATGATATATATTTTATTAGACACTTTCCATATTCAATAGGACAGACAATGACACGCACACCATTACACCACACACTTGGACTTTCACTAATTTTAACTGCACTCGCCTGTAACGATGGATCACTGACCACAAAGAATGTAAATGCCACACCCGAAGCCATCATTATTCTTCCAGACTCCAACGATGGTGGTGATGTGGAAGATGGAACTACTGTATTGTTCCGAGCAGTCGTGTCTGATGCCGATGCAGCCGATCAAGATAGTCTTATGGCACGATGGCGTGTGGACTCCAACGCTGAGTATGCCTGCGACTATCAAGCTCCTGATGAAAATGGAGAGACCAGTTGTGAAGTCGCCATTGAAGTCGGCATGGAAAAAATCATCGTTGAGGTCAAAGATCAAAACAACAGTGTGGGTTCGGATGAGTATCTCCTCAATGTGATTGAAACCACGCCACCAGAGATCGAACTCCTCAGTCCAACGGTGGATGGTCTATATAAAGAAAATGTACCCATCACTTTCGAAGCCATCGTCAGCGATACGGAAGACGATCCTGAAGAATTGGTACTCACTTGGACAACCGACTTGGCAGGCGATTTGGAGCTGGAAGGTGAAGTGTCTTCCTTTGGCTTGTATGAGTCAGAAGGAATGCTTCTCGAGGGTACCCATCTTGTGACCGCGACCGTTACCGATACCAATGGAAAATCTGCTACTGATTCGGTGGAAATTGTTGTAGGGCCGGCCGTTGCACCCATCATTGATTTTGTTGATATTCAAAATACCGCTAGTTTTGCACTCGATGAAGCCTTTGACGGACAAACTATTGTCTGTGGTGCGAGCGCTACCCACCCCGAAGATGCACCCCTCACTTGGACTTATACTTGGAGCAACGATGCCGGAACCGATATCACTATCGATCCTGCCAGTAACTCTTTAACTTTGGATTATGCATCCCAAGGAATGACCGGTGGTGAATCTGTCACCTGTACCGCGACCGTTACCGATGGAGAAACCGCTGTATCAGGTTCGGATAGTGTGATTCTTATAGACTGCTCTCCATTTGCCACTGAAATCCCCTATGACGGTATCGACTCAAACTGTGATGGATTAGAGACTTTAAACGATCAAGACGGAGACGGGCAACCAGATGACCCCAACCAAAACTTTGATGCAGACCACTCTGTTGCTGATGGAGTCGCTGCCCGACTCGGGGTTGAATGCTATGGTGAGTTGCAAGTACACAGCAATGGCTCCTATTATCTCTTGTATTGCGATACCGACTACTACTGGAAAGGATCACAACAATTCTGCGTTGATCATGGCTATGATGGACTGGCAACCGCAAAGGATGATCAAGAGTTTCAGTTTTTGACTACGGGACTGGATGCCCATCGAAGCTACACATCCACAACTGGTCCTACGCGTGGAAATGTTTGGGTTGGTCTCACCAGAGGTCCCGATTGTTCTCCAGTTACCAATACCAATACGGGTTTCGCAAGTGTCTGTAGCCAAGATGTGCGCGATTATTATTGGGTCGATGGCAGTGACACCTCTTACATGGAGGCGGACATTGGTGCGTACTGGAGTGATGGCGAAATGGTCTACCTCAACCCAGCGTCAGGAGACTTTAGCATGCACAACGATGATGAACATTGTGC
>CAKZLX010000203.1 GCA_937127265.1 uncultured Pseudomonadota bacterium | reverse complement strand
GACAACCCCCACCCCCTTGCAAGCCGTTGTTTGGATGCCGATAGCAACGGTCAATGGGTCGAGTATGTGCTTTCGGAGCCGATTGTGGTCACCCAACCCGTCCACGTGTTTGCTGGCTATACCCGTGCGGAAAGAGAAACGGGAACCAATGCAGTCACCCCAGAAATTATGGTAGAAGATTACCAAACCGACGGTGAACCGTACCTCTCGGGCGGCTGGTTTCTGGGGGTCGATGATGAACTCTATCACCGTGGCATGAGTACGCCTTGGTACACCCATCAAATCCAACTGGCGATTGAATACGATACCGAAATCCCCAGTACAGAAAAGCCCTTCCAACTCACCGAGATCGTCGATGCCAGTAGTCGGGTATCATGGGGTGATTATGACAACGATGGTGATGATGACATCATGACCAACGGTCCCAAACTGTTTGCCAACAATGGCGATGGAACCTTTGAAGACCTGACCGACAATTTGGTTTTCACCACCGCTAGTACCAGTGGTGGCGTATGGGGAGACTTCAACAACGACGGTTGCCTCGACTATTTTGGGCAAGGCTATGCCGATGCCTTGTTGCTCAACAGTTGCAATCTCAACGGCAATGGCTACAGTTTCACCGATGTCACTTCCGAGAGTGGCATCAATGACCTCCAAACCGAACGAGACTGTGATGGCAATGGGGAAGCTGAAGTTTCTCCCACCGAAGGTTCGGCTTGGTTTGACATTGACAATGACGGCTGGCTAGACCTCTACCTCGCCAATTACGAATGTTCCAGTGAATATGACTACTTCATGAACTATGATGACAAAGTCTGGCGTAACAATGGAGACGGTACCTTCACCGATTGGACTACAAACTCAAAGATTGCCCAAATCAACCACGCTGGACGAGGTACAACCACTGGTGACTACGACATGGATGGTGACATTGACATCTTTGTCAGCAACTATCGACTGGACCCCAATTTCTTCTACCGCAACGAAGGCAATGGTGAATTACGGGATGTGGCCCTACAAAATGGAACCAAAGGAACTTCGGTTGGTGGTGCCTTTGGACACACCATTGGAGCGGTCTTCGGAGATGTCGACAACGATGGTGATCTGGATATGGTGCATGCCAACTTGGCACATCCTTTCTTTTATTGGTTTTCGGACACCAGTCAGATTTTGATCAACGATGGTAGTGGAAAATTCACCGATGAAGGAACTGAACGGGGATTGTACTATCGAGAAACACATTCCAACCCCACCTTGTTTGATGCCGATAATGATGGTGACTTGGATTTGTTCATCACCGCGGTCTATTCCTCACGTGATTCCGACTTTTACCTCAATGACGGTACTGGACACTTCACCCTTTCCAACTATGAAAGTGGTCTGGTACAACGTAACGGTTGGGGTTCATCGGTATCTGATTTCGACAAGGATGGTGACTTGGACTTGATTGCCTATGACCTCTTTGAAAATACCGCCACCGATTTGGGACACTGGGTCTCCATTCGGGTCTTTGGTGGACTCCAAGGTGGTCCTGCCGATGATTGGCAAGAGTGGACTGGACTCTCCAATATCTCGGCAATCGGGGCAACCGTAACTGTCAAAACCACCCGAGGCGAATATCTCCGTCAAGTCTCTGGAGGTTCAGGCACTGGGGTTCAAGACACCATGTATCTACACTTTGGCTTAGGAGAAGCCGACAGCATTCAATCGATCGAAGTACTTTTTCAAGGTGGAAACACCATCAGTATCGAAGACCTCGGTGTCGACCAAACCATTTGGATACACGAAGATGGGTCCGTTGAAACTGGTGAAATCTTTCCCAGTCACTTTTTACCGATGTTGGATACTGGGGACGAGGATACGAGCGACACCGGCGATACTGGTTTGGGTGGATAACACTCGGATCATCTAACATTTCTCAACACCAGATGCCGAAAACTAACCCCTACAATCCCACAGTAGACCTTGCGTCTGGAGTGTGGTCAGAACTGGAATACTCCTGCCACTTTTCTCAATACTGCGACCATAGTTTATGCTGGTCGATGCGGAACGACTTATGTGATGTTTATGTAGGTGGTGCACGTATCATCAACCTAGGTTGATCGGTGCACCACCGATAAACTCACATCATCCAGCGAACAAGCAGGGGAGCATGTTGAGAAAAGTAGTGGGAGTGTTGGTTCTTGACCCACGAAAGACCAAAATCTTTCTAATATACAGCATGACGGAACATCACACCAAAAAAGCCAAAATCTACTGGGGACTGTCAAAGAGCACGATGGATACAAAGCAAACGTTTAATCAATCGACTATCCAAGAAACGATTTCCCAAATAGAAATTCGGATCGATAATTGATGATATATGGTCATGGAAAATTTTTTGAGAAAGTTGATATACACTGTACAAACAAACCGAATTGGATCACAACACAGCGTTTATAGTGTACTATCCACACCCAAATTGAGGACACTCTCATGCATCCACATCAGTCATTTTGGACTTGGTTCATCCGACATCTCGCCCAAACCAAACAAATCATCATTCCAAACTTTGGAACCTTCACCCTGTCATCGAAAAACGACCGTTGGTACATTCGATTCAAAATGACTGGACGCTTTCAGAGGGCCTATTTCCAAAGACCCCAACCGTAGTGGTTTGGTGAAGGAGATGCCCTACAAAATGCTCTCTTGTGGGGACCAATCATCCAGCGCAGCAACTCTCTCTACAACCTCTCTTTACTACGACAACTCATTTGGCACTATGCCCAATATATGAGATATAAAGTACCAGCAGCCACTCGGATTGTTTACAGTGCATTCCAAGAAGCAGGAGACAAAATACTACGCGAAGGTCAGGTCAATCTCACTGCACAGTGGTCTATTCATTGTAGCCAACGACATTCCACGCCCTCCAAAAGAGGCCTCTACTCCCAAATCGATAGCAATTATCTTTTCAAGTTGGTGTACAACGCTAGATTTTCTAGGGTCTGATTATAATTGTTCCATAAACCCGCTACACCGCAAAACCAAACAAAAACATCCCCCCTTGTTCGCAACTCACCGTACACAAAGATGACCTATCACTTTGGAAAATCGATGGGTCGTCGATAGAATAACCGTACCCTACAAACTCGGAGATTTTATGCGTACACTCACCCTATTTTCTTGTATAGCCTTGAGCCTTGTAGCCTGTGACGAAGATGCCGACAGCAAAGCGGTAACCTCTTTGACTGGTGATGAGGTGAACGGAGAAGTGTTATATGACGCCAACTGTGCTGCTTGTCATGGAGCCTCTGCCGAAGGTGCTTCTGGTCCAGCCATTTATGATGAAGATGCCGATGATTTTGTTGAAGCCATCCAATATGGCGAAGGTTCTATGCCGGCATTCCCTGATTTTAGCGACCAAGATATCGCTGATGTGATTGCTTTCGTACAAACTTTGTAAAGTACATACTGCTTACATCTGAAGATTGTACCCCACTTTATATTCGAACGAGATCTGTGAGTGGGTAGGTCATTCAATACTTTATTGAGGTAGGTCAAGTATCATCCAATGGGAACGATATTTGACCTGCCTTCGTTTTTGAAAGCCACCGTTTCATATTTTTTGACCGATGATGCGCTTTGGCAACGATCATAATATCTTCAAAAAATGTCTGAAAAGCAAACCACAATTCGTCTTAAATACTGAAAAACAAATACCGTTGGAGACACAATGCCAAATGACAAACCACAGACATTCCAGTTGACCTTTTCATACATGCAAACCTTGATTCGTACATTCTTGAAGCGACCATGCTCTTGTCACTCCAAAATGGGACAGAACTGCCCTCTTTCTGACGATGGTTCTGAACAATGGCACACATGGAGACGATTGACTGCCAAAGGAGTACCACACCAAACTGATGCCAGCGTATTCGTTAAACCCCACTGCATCAGTGTCAACATTCATAAAAGTGACATCGAAAAGTTCAAGAAAGAAATGACATCTGCTGGATGGACTATCGGTCTGAATGACAAACGCAGTCATGTCATGACACGCTTCAACATTACCATTCCCAACATGGTGGCCACCAAACCCCAATTAGAAGTTTTAAAAGATTGGGTACAAAAGACTGTGGGAGCCTTTTAATTAATGTACTACCAATAAATGATGAAGACTTCGGACGTGTAGAACCTTGGGCTGCGATTCTGCCGCTTCAAGGTTCTCCTTCACCATTTTCATCAGGGGTACGGCACTCAACCATCATCGGTTCCGAGGTTTTACCCAGTCCATCGGCTACCCGCACATACCACTCGTAAACGGTATCATAATCCGGCATTGAACCATTGAGGTACATGCTGATCGAAAGGTTGGCATCAAACACACCACACTCTTCATCATTGACGGCTCCTTCAGCCGGTGTGAGTTCAATGTCATTGTCATCCTCTACACCATCCAGTGTACCGTCAATATCCACAAACAATTCGTAATAGGTCACATCGCCGTCGTCATCCGAAACACCGGCCTTGATGGTAAATGATCGTAAGTCACCA
>CAKZLX010000202.1 GCA_937127265.1 uncultured Pseudomonadota bacterium | reverse complement strand
CTAGATACAATTTAGACAACGATTATATTATTAGTAACTACAGTACCAGCTCAGATATATTGGTAGTGATGGTCAAAACACCACAAGAAATGTGCTCAACTTATGAAGTGATGGATGTCATGGATCGAGTTCAGTGGCGTCTTGAAAACACCGAGGGTGTTGAGTCGACAGCGTCGTTAGTAACTGTGTCTAAGTTGGTGACTAAAGCGCTTAATGAGGGTAGTTTGAAATGGTTCGAGTTATCTAGAAATGCGTCCATTATAAACTCTTCTATTCAGAGAGCGCCCTCTGGTTTGGTCAATTCAGACTGTAGTATGACGCCTCTTATTATTTATTTAAAAGATCATGAAGCACCTGAAGATTGTGAATACTACTTGTGTGGACCTCCGATCATGAACACCTCAGTGATCAACATGCTTGAAGATTTGGGTGTTGAACGTGAAAACATCATGTTGGATGACTTCGGGGGATAAAGGACCCACCATCCAAAAATCAAGGACTGGTCAGATGACTGGTCCTTTTTTAATTCCACTGGTATTGTAGATATTGAATCCCCCGAACGAGAGAAAACATGGAAGCCAAACCCCTTTATTCATTTCGAAGGTTGATTTTACCAGCCATCTTTGTACTGGGTCTTTTTTGGGTCACTTGGTCCAGACGCCCTGCCACCACTGCCTACTATGGACAAGCAATGGGTACGACTTGGAGTGTTCAGTTAGCCGATGCTCGACAACACAACATACAAGAAGAAGTACAAGGACAACTGAACATTGTCAATGCCTTGATGTCTACCTACCAACCCGATTCAGAGATCAGTCGATTTAACAGACATGACACCACCTCTTTTGACTTGTCTACAGATACACTCAAAGTGATCAACACTGCCTTGAAGGTTCATGAATCTTCCTTGGGGGCATTTGATATAACGGTGGGTCCTGTGGTCAATGCTTGGGGCTTTGGTTTTCCGCCCTCGCTCAAAACACCCACCGAAAAAGAACTCACCGCCCTTCAACAATACATCGGGAGTACACACCTCTCTATTGCACAGAATACACTCCAAAAAAATACCGCAAACACACAGATTGATCTCTCAGCGATTGCCAAAGGGTATGCAGTAGACAAGGTCAGTCTACACCTGCAAAGTTTAGGCTATGAAAATTTTCTTGTCGAGGTCGGCGGTGAACTGTATGCGCAAGGACAAAAGGATAAACAATCGTGGTTGGTCGGCATTGAACAACCAACCAAAGAACAAGGCGTCATTCAATTGGTACTTCCCCTAGAAAACAAAGCACTGGCAACCAGCGGAGATTATCGGAACTACAAAGAACGAGATGGCAAACGCTACTCTCACACTATCGATCCACGAACCCTACGACCCATAGAACACAATGTGGCATCCATTTCCGTGATCGCCGACACTGTGATGGAAGCAGATGCCTGGGCCACAGCCCTCAATGTGGCTGGTGAAGAAGAAGCATTTCGACTCGCCGAAGAATACGACTTGGCGATATATATGTTATTAAGAGAACAAGATGGTCAATTTCGATCACGTAGTAATGCAGCCTTTGCTGAACTGCTACAACAGGGAGAATGATATGGAAATTACAACCGTACTTTTAGCCATTGGTGGCTTTGTGGCGATTTCTGGAATTATGGCCGTGGGTGTCATCATTGGTGGTTCCCCACTGAAAGGCTCTTGTGGAGGCAAAGGTGGTCCCGAATGTGTCTGTGATGAATTTGAACAACAAAAATGTGCTGCCAAAAAGCGCATGATGGAAGCCAAACTGGCACGGAGTAAGCAATGAATACAATCTTTTGTCATTTCCCCTCACTACTGGCTGTGTTGAGCTTTGGTTGTGGTAATGTCAAGTTGGAATCTGAGCCGATTTTAGAAGTAGAGCCCTCATCAGAACCAGCGGTTGAGCCCTCTACTGAACCCTCTACTGAACCCTCTACCGAGCCATCTTCAGAGCCAGCGGTTGAACCCTCCAACGAACCATCTTCGGAAACCGACCCTTTAGACATTGACAACGATGGGGATGGCTACACTGAAAATCAAGGGGACTGTAACGACAGCAACTCTCTTATTTTTCCGGGCACCGACGAGGTATGTGATTTTATTGATAACAACTGCGACAACCAAGTTGACAATAACCCCGTAGATGGTCAACCCTACTTTCTGGATGCTGATGGAGATGGCTTTGGTGCAGGATTTGGTGTGGGTACTACCTGTGATGAAGCCCCCATTGGACACAGTCTGAACGCCACGGACTGTGATGACAGTTCTGCCTTGGCAAACCCTTTGGGTACCGAAGTTTGTGCTGATGGTTTGGACAACGATTGCAATGGACAAACCGATGAAGGTGAACTGTGGTACTTTGATGGCGATGGTGACGGGTTTGGAGATGGAAACAACAGTACCCTCACCTGTGCTCCCACCACAGAATGGGTTGCAAATGCAGATGATTGCGATGATACAGATGGTTTAACCAATCCTGATGGTACAGAAGTTTTGTTAGACGGCATCGATCAAGATTGTGATGGTCAAGATCGACTCTATCCTTATGAAGGTAATGAAGGGGTCATTTATGCTGCCAATGCGACTGCTCCCTCCCAATTCGAATGTGATATTCGCTGGGACGTCACAGGGGTTGCCAGTACCACAACTTGTCTTGACTGCACCTTTGCCTTTGATGTAGCCCTAACCTACGACACCACATCAACAAGTAGTGCCAACTGCACTTCGGTGGCGGCTGATGCGGCGTATTCCTATGGCTACATCGAAGATTATGATGGGGCTGGCAACGGAGCATTGGTGATTTACGATGATGCCTCTGCCAGTTGGAACGCTTGGATTGATGAAAGTGATGGTACATCGGTGGTGGATTTTGATGGTGTTACCTTCACCTACAGTACGGGCTACCAAGACTATCTCTACCAAGGCTCCTATTACACCAATTATTGGTCGGGCAGTGCCAGTGTGCTTCCCTATGATAATGATGGCGACGGCTTAAATTCTTTTGGCGATTGCAACGACACTGACAATACACTGGGTAGCAATCAAACCGACATCCCCTACGATGGAATTGATCAGGATTGTGATGGTACCGATGCCTTCATTGATGTGGATGGAGATCTAGCCTATAGCGATGTCGATTGTGATGATAATGATCCCAGTGCCTATCCAGGTGCGACTGAAATCTTAGATGATGGCATCGACCAAGACTGTGATGGTGTCGATCAAAGCATCACCGATGACAATGATGGCGATGGCTTTGATTTGTCAACCGACTGCGATGATACCGATCCCAATACTTACCCTGGAGCCACAGAGATCGCAGGAGATGGCATTGACCAAGACTGTGATGGTGTGGACCTGCCAAACCCTTGTCCCAGTGGAGAAATCCAAGACTGTCAAGGAAACTGCACCCCCTCAAACTGGTTGGGCGATGGCTATTGTGATGATGAAACCTATGCTCACAACAGCATCTTAATTGATTTAAATTGTGCGGCGTTCTCTTTTGATGATGGAGATTGTCCTATCGATGTCGACGGGGATGGGGTAGATGAAGCCAGTGATTGTGATGATACCGACCCCAATGTATTCCCTGGTGCTACCGAGGTTCCCAACGATGGGATCGATCAAGACTGTGATGGTGTGGACTTCATTGATGTCGACTTGGATGGTGCCGATGCCACTGAAGACTGCAATGACAATGATGCTTCGATTTTCCCTGGTGCCACCGAGATTCAAAATGATGGCATCGACCAAGACTGTGATGGTGTCGATGCTGTCAGTGGGGTTGACAATGATGGTGACGGAATAGACAGTACCACTGATTGTAATGATGGCGATGCCTCTATTTTCCCTGGTGCCACCGAAATTATCGGAGATGGGATTGATCAAGACTGCGATGGAATCAGTGCGTTGTTTAGTGGAAACGAAATCTATCAAGTCACGGAAGTTGGACAAACCTCTCCTGGAGTGATCCCTTGTGATTTGTCGTGGAGCACCAACAGTACCAATGCCTTGACGGACTGCACCGATTGCCTCTTTGCCTTCACTGTGGACTTTGTCTTGGATGCATCTTCAACCATTGATCCCAATGGAACTGACTGCGCTTCTTATGCCCAAAGTTATTCCTATGACTATGGTTTTGTAGAAGACTATGATGGTGCTGGAAACGGGGCAATCGTCTCTCGTCTATCCAGCAATGACCCTTGGGAAGAGTGGTTTACCAATGGCAACCTCTATTCTGGAACCGCAGCCAGCATTGATTTGACCAACGGTGTTTTTACCTATTCAATTGGCTATCAGGACTATGCTTACCAAGGCTACTATTTCACCAATTACGTGAGTGGAACCGCCACAGTACAATAAAGTCATCTAGGTTGCTGGCTCTAGAACCTCAAAGTAACGGGCTTCTTTGTGACGACGTTGGTAAAGAACCAGTCCACACAACAAAAACAACAGTGACCCATACTGGGCTGGTGTTAAGCCTGCAAAGCGAACATCTGACCCACTGAGATCGGTATTGCGTAAAAAGTCGAGTCCAAACCGCACTGGTGCATAGGCAAAGCAAAAAATCATCGCAAACGAACTGTGTGGCAACTTTTTCTTACGCAGAGAAAAATGTACGCAAGCCAATACGAACACCCATAACGCCTCGTACAACCCCAAGTCATGACGTGGTCCACCGTAATACACCGCGGGAAAGTCAATCGCCAAGAAAAAATCACTGCGTTGTCCGATGTGATCGTGTGCGGAAAAACACCCCAATCGACCAAAGAACCAACCAAATGGTAAGGCATAAGCCATGGTGTCGGCAAATTTCCAAAACGGGGTGCGTTTGCGGATAAAGGTAAACCACAACCAAGTTCCCAAAATAGCGCCTAAAAATCCACCATTACTGGAAAAGCCCGCCCAAACTTGCAAGAAAATCGTCCACCCATATTGCTCAATCATCTGTGGGTTGTATACACCGACATGCACAAAGTGTCCCACCACAAACCCCATGCCAACAATAAAGAGTCCTCCATCAACCACATCGGCAACCGCAATCCCCAATTGTACCGCCCTTGCCCGCGCAAACTCAATGCCAATCACAAACCCAAAAGCCACCAGCAACGACCATGAGTCCAAGGGAATCCCAAAGATGTCAATGGTAAACGGTGGATAAAAAGGAAGGACGGCTATCATGTGCCAGACTCCAATAGTTGCAGTTGCTCAGCCCGTAATTCAGCAACTTGTCGACGAACACGGGCAAACATATAAATTCCAAGGAGCAGAAACACCAAGAAACAAGCTCCAATAACCCCTGCTTCATCATCAGGAATATCACTCTCTTCATATTTAGTAGTAATGCCAGTAATCACAAACAATACCCAATCGTAAAGACCATGTAAAAGCACTGAAAGCCACAAAGCGGGTCCCCAGGCTCCATTTTCCTTGCCAGCAAAATGTCTTCGGGCAAACGTATAGCCCATGATCGCTCCAAAAGCCGCATGGGCAGGTACCGCAGTTATCGCACGGCCCAATGCGGTTCCTACCCCTCCACCTAAGCAATACAGCACATTTTCAATGGTAGCAAACCCCAGTGAAGCGACTGCTCCGTAGACTATCCCGTCCATCGGCTCATCAAAGTCCGGATGATTCGCCACAAATTTTCGCAAGACACGATGTTTGAAAAACTCTTCGGGGATTGCGGCGCTTAAAAAAGCCGTTGCTGCAGAGGCAACCCAGATGTTTTCACTTTGCTCCAGTGGCGACCACAACAGACTCAACGGAAGCACCACTGCCAAGACCAAGAAGGCAACGTTGACCCCCTTTCGAAAAATAAACCACACTGTCTCCGTAGGTTCTGGAAATCGATCGCTTTTCACGAAATAGCGAACCAATAACCAAGAAGGTAACAAGGCTGCCAAAATACAGATTATATACAACATGAACATTCTCGGTTGGAATTGCAAACGAAGATAGATTATCAATACAGTATGCTAACACAGTGGGGTAAATCATGACCGTTTTAACAAGAGACATTTTGGTACAAGGATTACGACGTGATGATGTTTTTGAATGGCTAGCAAACTTTTCTGTGCACCAAGAGTTTTTACTGGCTGGCTTTCCGGCGTTACAGGTCGTAGACGAAAACACTTTGTCTTTGCCTTTTACAGGGGGGTGGAAAGAACGCACCTTGATCTACCGTTTTGTGGAAGCCGATGACAATTTTGCAGGTCGTCGAATACAAATCGCTACCGATGGCAAGCGTCTCAAAGGACACCTCCATTTTTCTTTACGTACAATGAAGCCTTCCACCGATACCATGGTCACCCTTCACATGGACTATGACACTGGTTCTTTACTTGGTAAAGTACTCGAACAAGATATCAACCAACAATTGGCAGCGGCATTCGTCAAGAGTTTAGAAGTTCTCAAAACCAATTGCGAACGGGATTTGTTGGGAGCATAATTTCATCCCACGACAAACTGTTTCAGAAAGTCCCATTCAGCATCGGTAGCGATCACACAATCTTTGACTTGGGCAAAGGATGCACCCTCGACAATTCGCCAGTTGCGAAAAGCCGCATACGTCCCTTTCCTAACAGTCTGGATTTGTATCATACCCAAACGTTGTGATACCCGTTTCGATTGATACTCCACACTGACTGCCTGAAGTGCTTGGTCTAATAGGAAGGCAATATCACAGGGTTCGTTTTCCCACTCCACAAGCACTTTGATCGCTGGTACTTCACCTTGTTGAATGGTACCTGTAAAACCAATGACACCAGTGGCAACCCGTTGCATCGCCAATGACAGTTGCTCTTCGGTGACCTTTTCACCCACCGCATTCAAAAAACGACCGGATTTGCCCACAAAAGCAATGATCGGAGTATTCTGCACAAATCCTGTTACTCGTACAGTATCTTTCATCGCATAGCGCAAAAGTCCATTTCGAGCAGTAATAATCAGTTGATAGCACTTACCCACTTCCAATTCCCAGCCCCAATAAACCTCTCCGGTTTCAGATTGAAATTCTAGAAGTTCACCATGGTTCCATAAAACCCCGCCATCCCAATCAGAGGATAAGGGTATCGCGAAAAAACCTTCAGAAGCCGTAATACCAACATCTCGAACAGGGATATTGCCGCCCAACAACGATGGAAACTGCTCCACAAACCATTTGGCTGGTCCACCCGTCCAACATCCAATGACCGACAATGGCCAGACACGTGCTGGTGTCCATATACTCGGTGTTGATACAGGATGAAGCTTAGGCATCAATTGTGCCCGTATTTCTGGGGATAGGTTCTCTGCTGGACCATGTTGTAGGGTTCCTTGAACCAAATCTTGTTCTAAATACTGACGATAATCCTTCATCTTTCGAGTATACAAGGCAATTGTGGAGGGATTGGCGGTCACCCACATTCCCACTGGCTGTTGTAAAGCCATCCGTAATTGTACATAGTGTCTCAAATCCACATCTTCGATAGATGGTACGCCAGCCAAGACAAATCGTTGTTGAAACCCCTTTGGTAACGCATCAACCATCCTTCCTGTATTGGCTCCAATTGGTAACCCACCGATGGTTCGACGTTCCTTGGCACTCGACACCAAATGAAATACATCTCTCTCGGTGATACTTGGAAAATCCCTTAACAAAGCTAAAACCCAAAGCAGTTGGGCATTGCGCACTCCAGTAGACCAACTCTTGGTGACTGGGATCAGTTTCGGCTTTGACTGTGTCCCCGAAGTTTCCACAAAACCAGTGATCTTTTCTTTGGTGAGCACCTGAGACTCACCCTTAACCACTCGCTCTACCCAATGTTCAATATCCCGATAGGATTGAATCGGCACCGCTTGTCGAAACTCCTCCAACGTACGTACATTGGATAATGAAAAATGTTTTCCTTGCACTGTTGGACGTACATTCTTTAAGACGGCTCCCAGAACACTTTGTTGAGCCTGTTGTGGCTCGATGAGCGATCGTTCAAATGCGCGAACTTGCCTGATAAGTAACAACCGAAACAAACGATAGTTTCGTGGACCAATATGCGGAAAAAGTGGAGTTTTCATGTGTACAACGGCAGGTAATTGACATTTTATCGACAATCCGATAAAAAACAAACTTACTATATCCTTTTGATAATAGGTGGGATTTCAGTCTTCAAGTCCCGATTCTGGTTTTCATCCAACACACAGTGCTCATGACCCACCCTAAAGACTTCATTCGAGATGCGCAAGGTGCAACGTATCGTATTGGTACGTTGTTAGGTCGTGGTTTATTTGCCAACACCTACACCGTACGTACCGAGGATGGCACCGATCGAATACTCAAAATATCCTTGGGTCCCAGTGATTTTAGCGACGATAAACAACACCTTGTCAAAATATCGCGCGGCATCATGGATGAACAGTGGCAAATGTTGTCACGAAGGCCCTCACCCCATGTACTGGCACCGATTCACAACTTCATCTCTGAAGATGGTCGTTATTGTTTGATTTACCCCAGAAATGAT
>CAKZLX010000201.1 GCA_937127265.1 uncultured Pseudomonadota bacterium | reverse complement strand
GGTTACGGCTATAATGAGTCTGGACAAGGTAATCACACCCGCCCAGTTACAAATCTCTTTCCAATACAATTTCGGTTTTTGGATCGAACTCACCTTCATCCTTACTATTTGGTTTCTCTATTATGCATAACCCGTTGGTCAAAATCCCACGCCTGGTTCCGGTGGCAGAAAAAATAAACCAGTTGCGGCGACAAGTTGAAAGTGACATCCGAGGTTTTGATATCATTCGTTGGGATGGCACACCTTACGGTAAACACCCCTTACAGTGCATGGACATCGCCGAGGTCAATGACCTCTGTCCCAGAGATGGATGGCCGGCTGTTTTGTGTATTCATGGCGGTGGCTGGATAGAAGGTGATAAGTCGCAGTTTATTGCCCTACTCCCCCAGTTTGCCAAAAAGAAAATCATGGCCGCCAGTGTGAATTACCGTCTGGCACCCAGTGTGACTTGGCAAGAACAGGTCGATGACATCGTCCAAGCGATTGATTTCATTCTGTCTCAACAAGTTGATACCCAGAGAATTGCCTTGTGGGCGACTTCTGCTGGTGCACATCTGGCATTACTTGCGGCTGCAAAACGCCCCCATCAGATTCGTTGTGTTGTCACCATCGGGGCGATCACTGATCCCGCCAGCTTGGATACAGACATGACCAGAGAGGCTTTTGCCAACCCACAAGATCCATTGGGGTCACCTCTTTTACAATGTGCTCAACTACCCAAAACACTGATGCTCCACGGTACCTTGGATCCAGTAGTACCTATAGCCCAGCACACCCGATTCGTTGCAAAACACCCTCAAGTGACATCATGGGTACTCGAAGGAGGCGATCATCATCTGCGGTGGCCGGTGGCCCAAGGCTGGAACCTGCGACGGAAAGCCTTACAATGGCTGGTTCAAGAAATGGATATCCCTTCGGTTGGATCAAAGTGGCGTCGACGCAAAAAGAAATAGGCATCATTTTTGCATTGTTATTGATGTCCACCAAAAACTGGGTATCCACTCAAAAACAACGGAGACTGACATGTTCAAACCACAACCCTCTTGGTACATCGCAGGTACACTATGGCTCATCAACCCTGTCTTTTCAGGATGCGACAGCAATACCGACCCCGAGTTTGACTTTGGTGAGGCTGAACTGTTGAATATCCTTGATGATGTAAACAACCAAACCTGGGAAACAACCTATCAAGGGGAACCAGTCACCATTCAAACCGATTTCGTTCAAGTGAGTGCAGAGGGGTCTGCCTCTTGGTTACAACCGATAGAGACCAGTCCGTTGCGTATTGCCACTGCTAGCGCCTGTAGTTCACGCAGTTTTCTTGCCGAAGCCGAAGCCTGTATCGATACAACCAGTCTACCCATAGAAGGAACCGTCACCATTTCTTCCAACGTGGACACCGAATCTGAACCAGAGACGTTTATGGTCAGTGGTAGTCTGGATGTTTACGGTACAATCCTCAACAATGCAGAGATTTGGGTGAGTAGTGACGATATCCGTCTCTTTTGGAATGGGAACAGTACCGAAGATGATTTACTAGTGTTGAATATAGAATGGGTAGAATAAGGCATACTGGCTAATCAAAAGGCGTGTCGTTCCAAGCCAGCCAACTGTCAAAATCTGCACATACCTCACCAATCGGCTCACCCCGTACATAGCCATCTCCACAACCATCACAAGTCGAATCATCGAGTGCAGTATCCCCTTGCCATTCAACGTACACCCAGACCCCGTCAACCTGAATATGTTGTCGACCATTTGGTTCTTTTGTACAATCAACCGAACTGAAAGTTTGTTCGTCAAACTGCACCACCCCAAGAGTACCGATTTCGCTTTCGATAACTTGAACCCCGTTGTAATAGATAGCTTTGTAAGTGGGGGCGTTCACAGCCCACATTTCCAGATCAGGATAGAAGATTTCTTCGGTGTCGATGGTTAAAACATAAGGACGCGAATAGGTATAAAACACATCGTGACCGTTGCCATCAACGCCGGTGAGTTCATTGATTCCACCAACGCATTGCAGTCTGGTGTCAGCATATTGCAATGAGCCTTCACAATGGATTTGGCGTCCTGTAAACAGATTCCCATAGGCATCCGGTTCTGTACCTTCTAAGGGGATACTGGTGGCAAAGCCATCAAACTGTACGCCTTCTTCACTGGTACAGGTGTCTGCCCAATACATCCCGTCAGGGTTATTGAACCACCGTGGACAAGTAGCATCTGTCAGCTCGAGAAAAGTATCGTATACATCCAAAATGCGTCCCACACGAAAAGACCGCACTTGTTCAACGCCCAACTGCAATACCATCTCAATGTCGTCTTGGGTAGGAACCTCAATTGGATCCAAGACTCCCAAATAAGCTGTATCCTGTTCGGCAACAGCATTTTCTTCCCGTTGTGAAACATGGGTGTAGGTCGTAATGGTTTCTATAGTGCAACCGAATAGCCAAAAGAACATCATTGTTCCACCTCACAATCCAACCAGGCAACAAACAAAGCAATCGTGTCTGAATTGACACCACCACTTGGCGGCATAGTTTCCAACAGAATCTCTTCGCGTACAGTATCGGCATGCAACAGAATATTGTCCAAATTGTCCAACATGACATCAGTTGGTGCCCCCTGACGATTAGAACTCATCGCACCGTGACAGCCCAAACAATACTGGATCATAAAGGGTTCGCCCACATTAGCATAAGACACAGAAGAACAATCCACTTCGGCAAACGCAGTATCGTCAAGGCTATATCGTTCTTCGGTCTCGCACCCGACAAACACCAATGAGACCATCCACAACATCGATAACAGACTGATCATGACAACATCCCCAGGAGTGGATCCGCATCCAAAATATGCTCACTGGGATCCAAACCTGCCAGTGACAACAAACCGGCACCCACAGATTCAATACTGAGAACTTGTCCATTATCATCGAGATCTCCAGTGGCTAAATCGACCCTTCGACCCTGATAGTTGTCATCCAAACCACCAATCACTCGGTTGCTGCTGATGCCGGCACCAAACATCATTACCGAGGTAAAGGGCCAGTGATCTTTGCCGTTGGTTCCATTTAGCTTTGCGGTGCGCCCCATCTCTGAACAGACCACGATCGTGGTATTCTCTGCCAATACCGTTCCGTACTGGTCTGTACGATTTTGCAACTGGTACATTAATTGATTCAAACTGCCAAAGAGCGCTTCGAACAGTTGGGATTGGGTAACATCGTTGTCGGCATGACTGTCCCACCCCAGTCCATCAGAGCCCGTAAAAACAACCGAAGTACACCTTGAGATTCCTTTGGCGATGGCATCGACTGCACATTCCAGTTGGGCGGACAACGACCCGGAAGAAAAGGTCATGGTGTGTCGCCGTTCTTTGAGTTCCATCGCGTTGTCTGTCGCCATTTTATAAGCGCTGCTCAGACGTGCATCGGCTCCGTAGAAAGCCTGTTCGGCAGTTACCTGCACCCTGCGTTGAATATAGCGATCGAGCACCTCTTGACTTGGGGTAGACAGCGTTGGCACAGAAGTATTGCTTCGTTCTAGTATGCTGCGATTCAATACGTCTTCGAGTTGATTGGAAGAGCCCGTCCGAACCACCATCGCACCCAAGTCGCCTGCAAAACTGGGTCCCCCCAACACCAAATGGGGAATTGGCAAAACACGAGAGGTTTCCGAAGCAATACGGGTCGCCCAATCGGCACCATCACCCGATACACCACCAGTAAACAACAACGACGTACAAATCTCGTGGGCAATGGAGCGTACTTGTACACCGTTTACAATCATGGTTTTATCGTAGTGACTTTCAAAGAAAGTATCCACCGAGGGACGACTGACGTGAGAGACCCAACGCAAAGAACCCATTTGGTTTGGTTCTGCATCGGCCTCCATCGCAACCCGTGCATTATCAAACTCAGGTGTAAATACCCGTGTTGGATCCCATCCCCCTTGGGCAAAAACAAACAAGAAGTTTCTTTCACTCTCGGATTCCATCGAAGCCAACCCTTCACGAGAAGTGAGCATCGAAGCCCCAGTCAGACCAAGTGATGCAGTGAGAAATTGTCGTCTATTCATATTCTTCTCCGTTCTCAATACAACAAATAACTGGGGTCACGTAAAATTGCGGTCGATACAACCGTCCACGCCTCAGCAGCATCACCGGTCAGACGGTAAATCTCTCGCCACAAATCCAATCCGGCAGCCACAGCCACACCATCCACCTCAACGGCTTGGGTCAAAATGAGACTGTGTAAATACTGTATTTGTTGCTGAGCAGACAAAAGGGTTTGCTGATCTTGATCAATGTCTTCTTCCAAATCAATAAATTGAAAAAACTGTCTCTCGGAAACTGGTTGTGCCACCTCTTGTTGAACGCGATAAGCGCTGGCTTGTTCGGCCAGCAAACCATGCACCAAAATCATGGTCGCGTTGGGTACACGAGCCTCTTGCCCCGCGGAGCGACCATCAATACCACCAGCCAACGAACGCAACCCCACAATGTCGTTGCCAAACATATCAAAGTCATCGTAAGTCCATCGAAAGCCAGTCAAAGCTTCAATACTCGATACCAGTTGTGGTAAAGAAAGTAACTTGCGATTTTGGACATCGACACTATCGTTCCATTTTCCCGCTCGATATTCGTCACTTTGTACAATCGAAGCGATCAAGGCTTTGAGGTTCAAGCCACTTTGCAAAAAGGCCTCTCGATGTTTGACCAAACGAATCGCATCGGAAAAGTCCAAGGTCTGTTGCAGTAGTGCGGCAGTCACCTGTTCGGTGGTGCAATTGGGAAAACGAGAATCAGAGGCTATCAAATCACCCAAAGAGGAAAAACCAGCACTGGGTGTCCCAAAATACTCAGGGGCGGTATCCAGATAGGTTTGCCACAAACGTTCTCGATCTGCATGATACTGGGAAGATTCAAGCCAAGAGTCAGATTGATACGCCCAAAAACCAAAAAAATGTGCCGCCAATGGATCCAAAGTGCGATGACAATTCACACAGGCTGGGTCTTGATTGATGGCATCTTGCATCGCTTCATCATCCAATAAATTGGTGTCACGATCAAAGGAAATGGGACGACTGAGGTAGTTGTTGCACAATAAGATGGTACTGGCCACGTTGGCACGCATCCGATTGGCATTGGTATCCGTAGAGCCAAATCGCCACCACAATGCATTGGCACTCAACACCCCTGCCATCGGTCGACCATCCACATAGGTTGCCGGAAGCCACTCGTCAACGTAGGATGTGTCGTTGTTTTCTGTGGTAGACCGCACCGGAAAGATACTGGACAAAACACCGTTTGCCATGGTGTAATCAGCGGTGACAATGGTGGTCCAAGGTAAATCATGTTCCGCCACATAAGACAATAAGCGCAACGGTTCTTCCCCGATTGCTCGTCGAAAGGCAACTTCATCATCAAACAGAAAGTCACTACCATTCAAACTATACTGATCGGTGATCGTGCGGTAAATTGGCGCATAGATTTCGCGAACTCGGCGTCCAAACCCATCGTCTGTCATAAAATTCTCGATGGTTTCTGTGGGATTGACGGCATCAAAAGCCTCCACTTCTTGAGGGGAAGGGACGGTCCCCCGTAAGTCCAATGACAAACGGCGAACATACTGGGCGTCGGGCATCAAATCCACCTCAACAACCGTCTGCTCGTAGACTGTACGTTGCGTACAACCAAGCACCCATAGACTGATTAGTCCAACCATGGTGTACCCTCCCAATCTAATAACGGTTCAGTGTCAATACACACTTCTCCAACCGGTTCTCCATAGTAAGTTGCCAAGCCGCAACCATCACATTCTCCCGTGAGCACCCAAGCATCAGAAACATCAAAGGCGACATCTAACCAACGCCCTTGGGCATCTCGAACTGCCAGTGCTCCAAGTGGCTCTTCTTCACACGGATAGCCAATCCACTTTGAATACGCAACCAATTCTCCAAATTCCACTGCGGTGACCGCACCCGTCGCGTCCCATTCCATCGAACCACTGATCATAAAGGCGTTGGCAGGGATGTTCGATGTCGATAAGGCAGCACCATACATCATCACCGTATCGGAGCGCCCCTCTTGCAGCCAAAGTGGAGAAGCACCATCATCCATAAACGATCCCGTGATACTGGAAAAGAATACGGGGTATCCATCCATCGAAACGCCTTGGGCCAAATAGGAGGTACCCCCCCAATGAATCACACTGTTCTCGACATCCAACATTTGAGTCGAACCCGACAACACTTCAACGTCCCAAACGCCACCATCTCCGAAGAAGTCGTACTCAGAATAAGTATTGTAAAATAAATAGCCATCATAGGTCATACCCGCAGTCGAAGTACAAGCACCGTACCAAAAAGAATTGCCATTAAGCGTATAGGCTTGAGGACAATAGGCATCTGCCTGCGACATCACCATCGCGTAGGCATCCAGTATCGGGCTAGCATGACGGGTTCGAATGACCCCAAATATCTGACTGAGACTC
>CAKZLX010000200.1 GCA_937127265.1 uncultured Pseudomonadota bacterium | reverse complement strand
AGATACCGAAATGATCCAGTCGACACCCAATTGTTTTAAGGCGAGGATATTGGCGCGATAGGGAACTTCTGAAGGGTTCAGTTGATGATGAATACCATGACGAGGCAAAAAGTAGAGTTCAGCATCGACTCCTTCCATTTCACATTTTCGAATTACGCCCGAAGGACGCCCATAGGCATTGCTTTGTGCCTCAACGAAATCTGAACTCATCGCGATTTCTTTAAAGCCAGCGAGTTTGTATAGGCCTGAACCGCCAATAATACCAATTTTGTGTGTCATGAATACTCCATGTGAAAGAAAGAATAAGGTGTTGAAAGATTATGCAGATTCAAAAGATTTGCCCAACTGACCACATGCTGCCGAAATATCTATGCCTCGAGTGGTGCGTATTGAGCAATACCACCCTCGACTGACCAAATAGGTTTGAAAGGCTTTCACTTGTTCAAATGCAGGTCTTTTGATAGCGCGGTCGGGGTTTTCGTTGTAAGGGATTAGATTGATTTTGGATGGTATATCAGCCAGTATTTGGGTCAAACGTTTGGCATCTTCTAGACTGTCATTAAACCCTTTCATCATCACATACTCAAAGGTGATACGGCGACCCTGTTGATGTGGCAATTCAGAGATACTTTTACAAGTGTTCAACAATTGTTCTAATGAATACTTGTTGGTGATGGGCATGACTTGTTTGCGTTGCTCTTCAGTGGACGCATTTAAGGAAATGGCAATGTTGACCGGTAACTCTTGGGCTAACTTTTCTAAATTGGGCAACAATCCCACACTGGACACGGTAATTTTGCGATTGGACAATCGCAAGGCAAAGTTGTGGTTCATCGTTTTCAGTGCCACCCGTAGGTTGTTGTAGTTGTGAACAGGTTCTCCCATTCCCATCATGACGATGTTGGTAATTCGTTTGCCTTTTGGTAGTTGCGCCGATATTTGTTGGACTTGACCGGCGATTTGAGATGCCCATAGATGACTTTTCAATCCCAAGTCTCCAGTGAGACAAAAGGAGCATTTCATTGCACACCCCCACTGCGAGGACACACACAATGTCAATCTGTCAGAGAATCCACCCTTACGATCCTCATCAGGGATCAATACACTTTCAATGACTCCCCCTTGTGGAATCTTCCATAAAAACTTTTGGGTTCCATCTGCGGAGGGAAGCATTTGTTGGAGTTCTAAAAAGTAGAGTTCCGCATGTTCATCCAGGATACGTTGGTCTGATTTGGCGATGGTGTTGATCTCCGAAAAGGACTGAATGTTACGTTGCCAAATCGCTTGGTAAATACGCAAACCTTTCTCTTTGGGCAGATCAATCGAAGTCAAGAAGGATTCCAATTGTTCAATGTCCAAACTTTTGATGTCAACTTTACCAGAGGGTGTTTTGGGCCATATTTTCATGAAGAACTCAATGTCATACAGAATCGATTATTTTGTAATTTCCCATATATCGGCGCGAGACCAATCCAGATTGCGTTTTTGTAAACGTTGGTCATCCGCTTTATGTGTGATGATTTCATCGATCTGTACGCAAGATGTCGCTTCGGCATACAGTCGTTCAACAGTTCCGTTGCGAACAGGGAAGGGGGGACCCTGATTGTCTGCAACTGGAGAATCATACGTGATCAGTAATATTTTGCCACCTTCTTTTAACAAAGAGAGGCAGTGACCGGCATATTTTGTGCGTGAGTCCAACGGTAAAGCGACCAGTGCTGCTCGATCAAAGATGGCATCAACCATGCCGATTTGATCTGCCGTTGTGTCAAAGATGTTTCCTTGGATCAAGTGCCAACGGTCATTGGTATAATGCGTAAGGGTATCTGTTGTCGTCTCATTGACAGAAAGATTGTGTTCATTGATGAATTCTTTGAGTGCTTGTGCAACCAAGTCGACCCCCACAATTGTAGCACCTTGGGCAGATAGCCATGGCATATCCAGTGTTTTACCACATAGAGGAACCAGAATACGAGGCGATTCCTCGGTGAATAAAACATGGTGATGTCGTTGCAGATTTTCATTGACGGCTTGGTTGTGCCATCCCGTTTGACCCAAAGACCAGCGTTCTTCCCAAAAATTCACATTTGCCTCCCAAGTGTGCTCGTATTCTAATTCCATCGTATAACATTGACAAGACGCAGAATTTAGAATAATTCATCCCACTGATTTTTCATGACAAAGGGATTGATGTCTTCCGAATCTTCATCACTACAAGCAAAAAGACTTTCAGAAATGAAAGGGGCTTCAACCGTCAAAGAGACCTCTTCCGTTACGGTTTCTCAATCGGCTATGGTCTCTGAATTTGATTTGGCGTTGGCGCCTTATGACTATGATTTACCCGAAGAACAGATTGCGGTTCATCCTTTGGTCAATCGTTCGGATTCCAAACTCCTCGTTCTGGCACAGAATCTAAGTAAAGGAACTGATACACTGGAAGATTCACGGATTGCCGATATCGTTTCCTTCTTTGAGGCTGGTGATGTATTGGTACTCAACAATACCAAAGTTTTACATGCACGTGTTTTGGCGCGTAGGCAAACCGGTGGTAAGGTCGAAGTATTCTTTTTACATGAGCAACCGGATGCTGAGGGGTTTTACACGGCACTGATTAAACCATCGCGACGATTAAAAGAACAAGAAGTCTTATCTGTTGAATCTGATGATTCACTACACATCACACTTCACAAACGATTGACTGGTGGTGAATGGTTGTGTACGACCTCCATTCTTGCTGCTGATTTGATGGAGCAAGTTGGTGATGTGCCAATTCCTCCCTATTTGCGGAGAGGCAGTGATGACACCGATAATGAACGCTATCAAACGGTCTTTGCAAAAGAAAAAGGTGCAGTTGCTGCGCCCACGGCAGGATTACACTTTACACCAGAGATACTTAAAACGCTTGCACAAAAGGGCGTACAAGTCAAAACAATCACCTTGCATGTTGGGATTGGAACTTTTCGAAACCTTCGCGAAGAAGACCTCGAAAAAAATAAGTTGCACGCAGAGTGGTATGCGGTCTCTTTAGATACAGCCGAAGCGATTTACAACGCAAAACGCCTGCGGAAACGGGTCGTTGCCTGTGGTACAACCGTAACTCGCTGTTTGGAAACGGCTTTCAAAGATGTTGACGTGACAGATAATCTATTGAAATTACAAGACAAATTTCCGCTGTCAGGTTATACCGATATCTTTATACGTGAAGGATATACCTTCGTTGTGGTTGATGGTTTGCTAACCAATTTTCACCTGCCCAAAAGCTCACTGTTGATGTTGGTATCAGCATTCGCAGGCCGAGAACGGGTGTTGGCAGCCTATCAATATGCCATTCAGAACCAGTATCGTTTTTTCAGTTACGGTGATGCGATGCTCATTCTTCCCACAATCCATTAAGATACATCATTCACATTTAACGTGCCTACGTACTAGTTACCCCAGAGAGGACAATGTCGCCGATACAAGTACAGATTACAGCCACAACAGGTTCAGCCCGAACGGGGTTGATGACCTTAACTCACGGAACGATTGCATTCCCTGCGTTTATGCCTGTTGGGACTTACGGCACTGTGAAATCGATGTTGCCTCGGGATATCAAAGAGATTGGTGCCAGTCTGATTCTTTCGAATGCCTATCATTTGTGGGTTCGCCCCGGACATCGATTGATCGAAAAAATGGGTGGATTGCATCAGTTTATGGGGTGGGATGGTGCCATTCTCACGGACTCTGGTGGATATCAAGTTTTTTCCCTCAATGAATTTACCGAAATCACTGAAGAAGGGGTTCGCTTTCGTGCGCCTCTTGATGGGCAATATCGTACGATGACTCCTGAGATCTGTATTGAGATACAAGAAGCCTTGGGTGTAGACATCGCGATGGCTTTTGATGAGTGTATTGAATGGCCAGCCTCAAGAGACCGCGTCGCAAAGTCGACGGCCAGAACTACGCGTTGGTTAAAACGGTGTCAAGCGGCGCGTACAAAGTCAGATACCACTGCGCTATTTGGAATTGTTCAAGGTGGAATGTATGAAGATATGCGGATTTCCCACGCCCAAGAAATATCCGAACTCAACCTTGATGGTTATGCCGTTGGAGGATTGTCGGTGGGAGAACCTACCCAAAAATTGTTGGAAACCGTCGCATGGACCACGCCCCATTTACCGACCAGTAAAATTCGTTATTTGATGGGAGTCGGTTATCCATGGGACATTATTGAGGCTGTAGCCCGCGGTATTGATATTTTTGATTGTGTTATCCCCACTCGCAATGCACGGAATGGTAAGTTGTTTACTTCCGTTGGTGTCATCAATATCAAAAACGCCAAGTATGCTGAGGATACAGAAAGTTTGGATCCCAACTGCTCTTGTTTGACTTGTCAGAATCACTCTCGTGCCTATTTACGACATCTGTTTGTGGCCAAAGAGATTTTAGGGGCTCATTTATTGACCCGTCATAATCTGCACTTTTACCAGCAATTGATGCGGCGCATCCGAAAGGCCATTGCAAAAGGCGAAACTGCTTTTGAACAACTTCGACAAGAGGTACATTCTTGGCAAGAGCCATATTCTTCTTGATAATACGCCACTTGGCACTCAATCCATTTATCACTTAAAATCTTATTTTTGAACCCGAGAACAGTCCATGAAAGTTTTATTGTTATCGCATGTCGTTTTGGCCACTGAATTTGCCCAAGAAGCCCAGCAGGGGTCTCCATTTACGCAAATGCTTTTCTTCATGTCCTTTATCTTTTTATTGTATTATTTCATTTATGCTCGTCCTGTGCAGAAAGACCAAGAAGCCCACCAGACACTGATTGGTGGTTTGATAAAAGGGGATAAAATTGTTAGCATTGGTGGGATATGTGGAGAAATCGTTGAGGTTCAGGAACAAACTTTGTTGTTGGATGTTGGACGAGGTTCTTTTTGTACTTTGAGCAAAACAGCCGTGAAGGCAAAAATGGGAGACAGCAATGCGTAATCCTTGGATGGCGCGTTTCGGCATCAGCTTCGTTGTTATT
>CAKZLX010000199.1 GCA_937127265.1 uncultured Pseudomonadota bacterium | reverse complement strand
CACCAAGTATCTTTACAACCACCCAACTCCATGCATGATTACGGTATTGAAATGTCGTTGATGGGGTTAAATGACCTCTGGCAACGCTTTACAACGGAAATTGCCGATCCAATCGTCAAGGTATTATTTCCAGAAGTGCAGTTCGGTCAGATCGATCATCACCACGCCTTTTCGGTTACCTATGGCTCCAGTCACAATCGCTCGTTGGGCTTTCATGCGGATGATTCAGAGGTGACTTTTAATTTTTGCTTGGGTGGTGACTTCATCGGTTCCGACTTGTATTTTCAAGGACGTCGCTGTTTTAACCATCTACAAACCCCACATCGACCAGAAGAACACCTCGAAATTGAACAGATTCCCGGTACTTGCATCGTGCATGTTGGTTTGCATCGTCACGGAGTGTTGCCCATTTTAGAAGGCAGTCGTCGTTCGCTCATCGTGTGGACGAAGTCTAGTGACTATCGAGAACGAGATGGTCGAACTGAATGTGGTGATTTGTGTGGAGTAAATTGATACACTTTGTACATGCTATGTTATAGTAGGGCTACATGATGTTCCGTCATGATTGATTGTCTTTCCGATCAACTGCCGTTGATCGGAAATTGCGCTTCACGCAATTTTCAAAATAAAGGGCAAAGGCTTTTCTGGTCTTTGCCTTTTTATCTTTTAGTAGCTCGAAAAGGATTTGGTAAAATAGATGTGCAAATTTTTCCATTGTGTATGAGGAAATAACAGTGCTGTTCTGAGGCAGATATATTTGAGAATTTGCACTGTATCTCGATGTGTATTGTGCAATTGATATTTTAGGACGGGTATCGATTTCTTTTTGACTGGGTAATGGAAGTACAGTGTAAGACTGTTAATAGTATTAGGTAGGTTCATAGCGTTACAGAGTTTGAAAGTGAATTCCAACATTTTTCCTAGAAACTCAACCCTCACCTCGATATAGTTTTTAGACAAACAAAACACGATGGAGATGCCATGTTGTTATTCCTTACCGTTTTAGCCTGTGGTGAAAAAATCACCGACACTGCTGAAGTACAAGAAACTGCCGCTGAACCAACCGATACCGATAACGAAACTGGGGCACCTCCAGAACCATTTTCTCCAAACGCCGGTCATTGGACCTACAGTGGCGGTGAACTGATTGAAGCAGGAACCACTTGTCAGTTGGATGCGACCACCGAAGGCGAACTCACCGAGCAAGTTGGCTTTACTTTGTCTACTAATGAGACTGGTTTTACAGTGCTGGCGGATGACTCTGTCGACGGTGATACTGGTTCGGCTTGTGTGTTGACCGATCCAGATAGTCTTGAGGCTGGTGGATACATGTGTGAGAATGCCTCGGTAGAACAGTGGTTTGAAAAGGTATATGAAGATGATTTGGGCAACATGGATGTTAAAATGACCATTGATACTGCTGTGACTGGTGTGTTCTCGGATGCTTCGTCATTGACCAACACCTTTACCTTGACACTCACCTGTACCGAAGTTGATTATTTCTTACCGCTGAGTTGTTCAGATATCAACAGTCAATTTCCCACACCCTGCACCATTCAATTCACTGCTGAAGCGACATTGGATCAATAAGAACTGTATCTATTGAAATTGGATTCGAAACCGTTTTTCTTAATTGTAATCATTCACCGTACTGGTGATCTGGAGTTTGTATGAGTCATCTACGACCTTTTTGTGGTGTTCGTCCCAAATCTGACTTGGCAGGAGAGATCATTGCTCCTCCGTATGATGTATTAAATGAAGAAGAAGCCCGAGAGATTGTCTCCAGACATCCGAAGTCATTTTTGCGGGTAACCCGTTCAGAAGTGGATTTACCGGAAGGTTCAGATTCGCACGGTCATGAAGCCTATGAGAAGGCAGGGGAGAATCTTCTTCAATACATCGCCGATGGTTGGATGGTGCAAGATGCCACCCCTTGTTTCTATTTGTATTCTCAAACTTGGCAGGGCAGAACCCAAACTGGTTTGATGGCACTGTGTGATACTCGTGAATACGACGACAACCTGATCAAAAAGCATGAACTGACTCGTCCTGACAAAGAGCAAGATCGTACTGACCACGTACATATTTTGGGTGCCCAGACTGGTTTGGTGTTTTTGACTTACCGAGATCAGTACGCCACCATCCAAGAAGCGATGACCAAAGCCAAAGCCCTGTCAGCAGATTGGTCAGTCACCACCGATGATGCGGTTACCCACACCTTGACAGTCATCAGTGACCCTGCATTGGTAGAAGCCATCCAAACTGCCTTTAATGGGGTTGATGCCTTGTATATTGCCGATGGACACCACCGTTCGGCTGCGGCATCTAGGGTGGCTAAATTGCGTGAACGTGCTGGCACCAGTGGCTATTTCTTGGCAGGTATCTTTGCCGATTCGGAATTGAAAGTGTTGCCTTACAATCGTGTGGTTGCCGATTTAAATGGTCACAGTCAAGAAGAATTTGTGGCACAGGTCTCGGCTCACTTTACCTTGACCCCAAGTGAAAGCCCAGAGCCTCCAACTCGTCAAACCATGACCATGTACTTGGATGGTGCCTGGTATTTGATGACTCCTAAAGCACACTTGATGTCTGATGATGTGGTCGCCAGTTTGGACGTATCCTTGTTGCAAGACAATGTATTGGGACCAGTGTTGGGTATCGACAATCCTCGTACCAACACGCGAATCCAGTTTGTGGGTGGTATACGTGGGCCCCAAGCCCTTTCCAACGCAGTCGACGCCAAGGGGGGCGTGGCCTTTTGTATGTATGCCACAGGAATCGACCAGTTATTGGCTGTTGCCGATGCTGACCGCTTGATGCCACCCAAGAGTACTTGGTTTGAGCCGAAATTGCGCGGTGGTGTGTTGATTCATCGATTGGATTAGTTGACCAAGGTCAGAGTGACTCAACCTGTTTGGATGGATGACTTGTCATCCTGACTGAGAAACCATTCCCAGAACCCACAGAAACCGAAAAATCGACCTTGCATCGGTGCGTGGGTGGAATATATGTAGATAGCGAACCCTGTTATTGGAGAAGAGATGCAGTTTGAGTATCATCCGTTGTTTGAGCAAGAACCTGTCGAAACCGAATATCGCAAATTGGACATTGGTGGTGTTAGCACCGAAACCTTTCAAGGAGAAGAGGTGTTGGTGGTGTCCCAAGATACCATTCGCCAATTGACTGAAGAAGCCCTTACCGATGTCTCTCATTTGTTGCGTCCCTCTCACCTTGCCCAGTTACGCTCAATATTGGATGACCCCGATTCCTCAGACAACGATCGTTTTGTGGCCAAGCAACTGTTGCTAAACGCCAACATCGCTGCCAATATGGTGTTGCCATCTTGTCAAGATACGGGAACTGCGATTGTGATGGGAAAGAAAGGCCATCGTGTGTGGACCAACGGTGATGATGAAGCCGCGATCTATGAAGGTGTATTCAACACTTACACTTCTCGTAATCTTCGCTATTCACAGTTGGCACCAATCACCACCTACCAAGAGACCAACACCAAATGCAATTTGCCTGCCCAAGTCGATTTGTTGATGAAGAAAGGGGATGCCTACGAGTTTTTGTTTGTCACCAAAGGTGGTGGGTCTGCCAACAAAACCTATTTGTTCCAAGAAACCAAAGCCTTGTTGAACCCCAAATCCATGATGGAATTCTTGGATGCCAAGATTCGTACCTTGGGTACAGCCGCCTGTCCTCCTTATCACTTGGCGATTGTCATCGGTGGACTCAGTGCCGAACAAAACCTCAAAACTGTTAAACTGGCGTCTTGTCGCTACTTGGACGGTCTACCACAGACGGGGCATGAATTTGGCCAAGCGATTCGCGATCGTGAACTGGAAGCCGAAGTATTGGATATGACCCGTAACATGGGTATTGGAGCCCAGTTTGGTGGTAAATATTTCTGTCACGATGTACGGGTAATTCGATTGCCACGTCACGGCGCCTCTTGTCCGGTTGGGATTGGTGTTTCCTGTTCGGCGGATCGTCAAATCAAGGCAAAAATCACCAAGGATGGTGTGTTTTTGGAGCGTCTTGAACGGAATCCAGCACAATACTTGCCCGAAGTCAAGGAATCAGACCTCTCCGAAGAAGTAGTAAAGATTGATCTCTCGATGCCGATGAACGAGATTCGTGCCACTTTGACCAAGTACCCAATCAAAACCCGCATTAGTCTTTCGGGTACCATGATTGTGGCCCGTGACATTGCCCACGCCAAGATTTTAGAACGGGTACAAAGTGGAGAAGGAGTTCCCGAGTATTTCAAAAAACACCCTGTATACTATGCGGGTCCTGCCAAAACACCAGAAGGCTATGCCAGTGGTTCTTTCGGTCCCACCACGGCCTCTCGTATGGACCCTTACGTTGATCCGTTCCAAGCCCTTGGAGCATCGATGGTGATGATTGCCAAAGGAAACCGTTCCAAAATGGTCCGTGACGCCTGTCAAAAACACGGCGGGTTCTATTTGGGGTCGATCGGTGGACCAGCTGCCATTTTGGCCAAAGATAACATTCGCAAAGTGGAGGTCCTCGACTATCCTGAATTGGGAATGGAGGCCGTATGGAAAATTGAAGTCGAAGATTTTCCGGCGTTCATTGTGATCGATGACAAAGGGAATGACTTTTTCAAAAATATTTAATCCGTTACAAATGGAGTATCCAATGGTGAAAATCTACTATTGTATGGCTTGAAACTATTACCCACGTGCCGCCAGTTTGGCAGCTCTCATCAAAGAACGTTGTGGTATCGAATCCGAATTGCTATCTGGCAAAAGAGGAGAATTCAGTGTTTGGTACAACCAACAAGCCATTGCCGATAAACATTTGGAAGTCTGCGATGGCTTTCCCAGTTATGAAGAAATCGTCAACATCATCCTTCGATTACAAGAGGAAAACCCATGAGTCGAAATCCCTATTTAGATCAACCCCATGAACCACCAAAACAAGCCTATACGTTGAAACTGCGTAATACCGGTGAGACCTTTCAAGTCGATCCAGCCAATCTACCCGACGACGAAACCGATGGTCTTGAAGGTTCCGTTTTGGCCTTGTTGTTGGCAAACGGTGTGGACATCAACCACAGTTGCGGTGGGGTAGTTGGCTGTTCTACTTGCCACATTTATGTGCACAGTGGCTTTGATACCAGTCCCGAACCAATTGAAGAAGAGGAAGACCAACTGGATTTTGCCCCAGCAGTCCAAGACAATTCACGGTTGGCCTGTTGCTTTGTGCCTGATGGTACTGAGGACGTTGAAGTTGAGATTCCGGCATGGAACAGAAACGCTGTGTCTGAAGACCATTGATGATCGAGATCCACTGTGTCCGCTGAAACCCCTGAGTCATCGCAATCTGGATCTCATTTTCGCCTATCCTTTGTCGCTGGTATTTTGGTCATTGGTCCTCTGTGGCTCACTGGCTGGTTTTTGCTTAAACTATTTGTCTTTTTTGATGGTGCGATTCAGGTCCTTCCAAATGCTTGGCAACCTGAAGTGTTGTTTGGACGAGATATTCCTGGATTGGGGATTGTTCTCTCGTTGCTCTTTGCATACCTTTGTGGTGTGGGCACCCGAGCCTATGCTGGAAAGCAATTGGTATCGCTTTACGAAGGGCTGTTGGAACGTGTACCGATTATCAATACGGTCTACCAGTCAATCAAACAACTGATGAGCACGTTGTTCTCGGAGCAAGCAAACCATTTTCGGGATGTGGTATTGGTGGAGTATCCAAGAAAAGGAATTTTCTGTTTTGCTTTTCTCACCAATGACAAGCAGTATCTTGAAATGGATAATCAGAAATTGTTATCCATTTTTCTGCCTTCGACACCCAATCCAACGACGGGGTTTTATTTACTATTACCCACGACGCAGGTGTGGAATGTGGATTTGACAGTCGAAGAAGCTTTTAAACTGATTATGTCGGCAGGTATTGTCACCCCAAGAGTGATGCGTGGGGCGACACCGTATGCAATCGATAGCGAAACAGAAGTGTTGTTGACTCCCGATTCAAATCAGGACAACAATCCCAGTCCAGCCAAGGAGACATAACTATCTCCACCGACAATCAAATGGTCCAGAAGAGGGATCCGTAGTACCTCTCCAAAACGGCGAATCTCTTTGGTGATTTGAATATCTTGTGTAGATGGAGAAGGATCGCCAGAAGGGTGGTTGTGTACCAAAATCAATCCACTGGCTCGACAGAGTAAAGCTTTCTGGTAGATTTGTTTGGGGTCGACAATGGTCATCCAGTCGGTACCTGTGGTTAAGGTTTCCTGTTGAATAAGGTGTTTACGTCGATTGAGATAGAGAGCAATCAGCAGTTCATTGTCTTGTTGTAAGAGACTTGGCCATACCATCTGATAAACTTGTTCAGGTTTGGTAATCGATGTGCTGGGTTCTTTAGGTAATAGACTACGTTGTCCAAGTGTAAAGCCACTGTGTAAACGAATGGCCATACTTTCAGTGAGATCGCCTTGCGCCATGAGTTCAGGAATGGATAGTCGAGATAGCTGTCTAATGTTTCCAACGTTTTCGATTAATTGCTGGGCTTTGAACTGAGCGTGTCGACCACCAATGAGTTGAGACAAGAGATGTTCATTCGATGATTGAGATAGATTGGTGAGGGGCATACAAAACTCCAAATAAAAAGGGTGAATGTCTCAGGTGAGACAGCGCCTCTCTAGCAAGAATTGTGCCAATTGAAAATTTTGTAAATTTATTGGATAACAACTTTGCAGACATAAACGGGCTGCTTTGTGAAATTCTTACAATAGATTATGTTGATGAGGAGAGCAAAGCAATTATAAGCTATAAAGCGCCGTTTGATTACGCGGATGGTAAAGTTGAAATAATACAAATAAATGGATAAGTTATTAAATAAGGTATTGGACGAGTTCGAGAAGAAGCACAACAAAGCGATGGCTAGTTTACCGCCTGAGCATTACGCTAAAGTTAAGGACTACCATAAGGATGCAAACGAGATGCTAAAACAATTCCGTAAAGGTAATTTTTCCGAGCTAGACAAGTTAACAAGTAAGTATATTAAGACGTGAGCGTTATAATTGAAAATAAGGAGTTTACCGATAGTTTGGGAAATGTAACCAACTTTT
>CAKZLX010000198.1 GCA_937127265.1 uncultured Pseudomonadota bacterium | reverse complement strand
GAAAAGCACATGTGCATTAAGATGTCGCTCATTGTATCGGCACCGCCTGCAATTACAACATCGGAGTCGCCCAAGTACAGTTCGTTAATGGCCATCGAAATCGCAGAGAATGCAGAAGCGCAAGCCGCATCGGTCACACAATTGGTGCCACCCAAATCCACACGGTTGGCAATTCGTCCTGCAACTACATTCCCTAACAAGCCAGGAAATGTCGATTCTTGCCAAGGGACATAGTGATCGGCAATCCGTTGTGCAGCTCGTTGTACTTCACTTTCTGGAAGCCCCACTTGTCGCATCGCATTTTCCCAAATCGGACGTTGTAAACGAGCGGTCATGTGTCCCAACAATTTTTGGGCAGAGGTCACACCTAAGATGACGGACATATTGCTTTTGTCTAGAGAGTCAGCCGCCCCATTCGAGGCATCTTCCAAACACTGCTTGGCAACCATCAAGGCTAAAAGTTGGGTACTATCGGTGGCTTCAATAATCGAAGGAGGAACTCCCCACCCGAGAGAATCAAATTCCACGTAGGGCAAAAAACCACCTCGTTTACCATAAGTTTTGTCAGGTGCAGACAAATCTGGATCGTAATAATCTTCAATCAACCAATGCGAGGCCGGCACATCCGAAATCAGATCCTGTCCTTCCACAATGTTTCGCCAAAAATCGGTGGAGTCATACGACGATGGAAACAATACGCTCTGTCCAATAATCGCAATCGGCTCTTTGATAGTTGTGTTCATCTTCTTTGAAACTTGCACGCCTTACTCCTTACTACGCTCAGGTCATCGTCTGTTGATGATGTTGATGGCTCTCATATTGACCAAAATTGTGGGGTATAGAGGAAACCCGCTGCGGGGATTGCCACACCGGCATTACGCAACTGTTGTGCCCGTAGGATCTGACAGGCACCTTCCAGCAAGTTTCGACCCACCTGTGCAGCCTGTCGTTGAGATGGGTCCTCTAAAAAACTGCCACTCACCCAGGTATTAAACGCCGCCATTGCTGGACCACACCAGATTTGATAATCCAATTTCCGTTCCGCATTCCCTTGAATTGCCCATCGACTAGACAATCCCAAATAGGAGCGAAAGACCAGTGCCATTTGATGCTTAGGGTCTTGTTGAGCTTTGCGAACTTCGTTGGGGTCGCGTTCCGACCAATATTGTTCGGTACTGGCCCAAGCCTTCTCCAACGACTGACACAAAATACTCTGCTCCAATAGTTTTTTGTCTTCGTAGGAGATATCCCACAAAGATGGACACTGACGATACAAGGTGTAGAGTTTATGGGCACGCTGAGCAAACAAAGACCCTCGTTTGAGCACCTGTACCTCGACACCCAGTTCAAACATATCTGCCGCCGGTGCCATGGTGACATCACCCAAATGCACTTGGGCAAGCAAGCGTTTACCCGACTCATCCAAACCAGACTCCACGCACCCTTGATTGACCGACCCTGTCAACACAAAATCGCCTCCCATTGCAAAGGCGGCTGCCACACCTTGTGGGTCACCCAAACCACCCGCTGCACCAAGATGAATCGGACGATGTAACTGGTGTTCTTCGACAATCCTTTGGCGCAATTGCACGATGCTTGGAAAGAGTGCCGACAAAGCTTGATTATCGGTGTGCCCACCAGAATCGGCTTCCACGATAATGTCTTCGGCAACCGAAACAAACTGTGCCAAATGAGCTTCTTCAGACGTAATCCAGCCTTTCGCCAACAAATCTTCGACCATTCTAGGTGGAGCCGGACGCATAAAGTGTGCCGCCACCTCCGGACGAGACACTTTGGCAAAGACCTGATTCAAGCGAGCGATCTGCCCCGTCTGTGGATCGACATGTAAACCGCTCAAGGCATAGCGCAGAATATATGGGCTCAACTTCATATAAGCGGCAGCAGACACCCGTCGGACACCACGTTGTAAATACAGTTCAGCGATGTCCGATTCCAACTGTGGTTCGTTGGGTGAATGAATCAGATTGCTACCCCATGACAATGGATTGGGCAAGGTGCGTTGCAACCGGTCAAGGGCATCAGAGACACGTTCAACAGAAAGTCCCGCTGCACCAAAGAACCCCATGCCACCCATACCAACAATCGCCTCCACCAATTCGGTAGTGGCAATACCATTGGCCATTGCACCCGACACATAGGGAAAGCGACACCCATGGCGCTCAATGAACGAACGATTCCCCAACCACTCTGGATAGATTGGCGGTAAAATGGATAGGACCGGATAGCCTTCACCTTCACCAACCCATTGTCCTTGTGGGGCATTGGTATGGGGATCGGATGTAAACACCGTGCCAACCACAGGATGTTCAGGGTGTTGTACCACCATCGTTTGTTGACGGAAAGAAGAAATCACCCCAGCCAACTGAGTCGGTTCAAAGTTCGGAGGCACTGTGGGTTTCCAATACCCTAAAATTGAAAAATGCTGCATATCCACCATCAAAATTACTTCCCCCATATAACCGATTGACATCGATATTCCCAATTTGCAACTCCAGTCTCTATCACCTAGAGAATTGAGATTGAAATTATCGTGTGTGATACACTGTGGGTGTTTCTAATCTGGAATGTAAAAACCAGCCCAATGGTTAACAAATAAAAAGGTGATGTATGTTTTGGATAATCTCAAGTCTTTTTGCCTGCTTTACCAATGTTGAAGCACAAGAGTTTAACTTGGATGACACCGGTGTAGAAGAAGCCAAATATGAATTGGACTATGTCGATTTGTGGCCGGCGAAAATTGTCTTGGACACCAGTCAAAACCTGTTTAAACTGGTTTGGTTTGAAACCGATACCCCACGCCACACCGATATCAAACTGACTGACATCACCCAATTGCGACAAGTCCCCGCTTATGAAGGATATACCCAAGAGTTGCAAATCCACCTCAAAGACGGACGATACTTTTTATTGGATCAAGGTCCCACCACCCGTAAAACGGCTCAAACCTTTGCCGTACTCGCCCAAACCAAAATCATCGATACCACACCACAATCGAAACGTATCGTTCCCAAACCAAAACCAGAACGTTCCTCCCCAATTTTGGTCATCGGTAGTATCAACGATCCCAGTGCACTCACTCCACCATCCATCATCAAAGTGGTCACCGAAAAGGAAGCCGATCCTAGCGTAGACAGCACCTTTGATAATTCTACCTTAAGTAGTGCAGCCGAGAAAGTATCCATCGATCAGACCATCAAAAGCAACATGGTACGATTTCGCTCCTGCTATGTCAAAGAAGGTCGTAAATCACCTGATCTCAAAGGACGTATCGACATCAAGTTCACAGTAGAAACAGATGGCAGCGTCAGCAGTGCAGAGATCGCCTCCTCCAGTATGCCCAGTCCACTGGTGGAAAAGTGCGTCGTTCAACAAATGCAAGGGCTGCGTTTTGAACCCCAACCAGAAATACAAAAGGATATCGTGTATCCCTTTGTTTTCACCAAACAATAATCTGGTGATCAATATTTGACCTTGCACCCACAAACTATCTATATCGGCAAACTATTCAGGCCAAACTATTCAGGTAGGCCATCTCGCCATTCGGTCTCGTCGACAAGGGTCATAACCTCATCCATTGTCCAGTCTGCCCCACCATTCATACCGTACCCAACTCGCTCATAAACGATTGAACTGTCAGTGAGGTTGGCTACGGTGACCACTGAAACCCCATCGGACTGTTGGTAGCCATATTCCAAATAGGTCCAATCCCACTGCTCTCCTTCAAAGATCCCTTCACCACTGGCTTCAAGAGACTCATTCATGTAAATGTCAACCGTAAAACTATTGGCTGACAAATCGACATGATATTCATAGGTAGTCAAGGTGCCATCAATCGCTGTCCAATCTTCAAATAAAGTGTTGGTTTCGGGTACTGAGTACCGTTGCACCCAGTATTCCTCGCTCAATTGCATTTGATTGGCTTCAAGTGTAATGACTGAATCCACAGTCCAAAACTGACTGAGAGATTCGGTTTCTTCAGCGACGGTGACTTCTTTGATCGTGCAACCAGTAAGCACTAGCCCCACAGCACAGATCGAGGAAAAACGCCTCATGGTATTTTCACCAAGACGATCGAAACATTATCCTTGCCACCACCGTTGTGGGCGAGCATCATCAAATCACTGGCCATTTCGTGCAAGGACACAGGAGAATTCATCACTTCTTGCATGTCATAGTCTTCAGTTTCACCCCAAAGTCCATCCGAGCAGAGTAAAATCACGTCTTGAGATTTCATTTTGACCCGAAAGGTATCCACTGCAACATCACGCTCCGTTCCCACAGTCCGCATCAAAATATTGGAATGTGGATGGTGACGTGCCTCATCGGGAGTGAGTTGACCTTGTTCGACCATTCGTTGTACCAGTGAGTGATCCACAGACACCTGACTCATTTTTGAAGACCGAAGGATGTAGGCACGAGAATCTCCGACATTGGCAATGATCGCATCCTTGTGATCTTTGACCAATGCAACCACCATGGTGGTACCCATATCTGAACCTCGTTGTTCAGAAAAGTCTTTGATGCCGTTATTGGACAGCAAAAATGAGTGCGCTAAGATATCGTCCAGTTCCTCGATTGAATACTCTTTGCCTTCTTGAATTCGTTGACGACATTCTTTGATCAGTAGCGAAACCGCCATCGAAGATGCGACCTCACCAGCATCGTGACCACCCATACCGTCCGCCACAATATACAAACCAATCCGTGAGGTCAATTGAAACCAACCCCAGTTATCTTCATTCAACACCCGAACCAACCCCACATCACTGATGCCAGCAACATTGGGATCAACGGTTTCACCCTCAAATTGGTTGAGCAACTGTTCCAGACGACGACCCATTTCAAATGTATTCTTAAACTTTTGTTGGCGAGCATCAATCAAAAACTGGTGAATTCCAACGTGCTCAACACCCACCAGTTTTCGTAAAGTGTCGGCCAAACAAGCCAAGTCAAAGGCCCGTTGTCCTTCAGGGACAGGTCCATCAAAGATTTCGCGAATTACTGGATCAAAGAAATACACGGCATCAGAATCCACTTCCAACAGAAAGTTGTGCAAACCGATATCGTCCAACACAATCCCTTTTTCGTGCAGAAATGCGAGAACACCCAATGCAGTCTGGGCAACTCGTAAAACCATTTTGGGCGATAATGGAGATGGGCGATCAATCAAAAACTCAAATTGACCCCAAGTGTACACTGCCATCATCGATGTGCGCTCTACAAACACATCAAACGGTTGTAGGATTGCAGGATGTTCGAGTTCCATTTCGAAGTAGTCCATGAACTTGTTGGTTTGAACTGGTTCCCAACGTGCTGAGACCAAAAACTTGTGCAAGGCTAATTCTTCACTACATTTCACACAGTGGGTGTCGTAGGTTGAGGAATCCTCAGCCCCACAGTTCCAACAGTACTTTTTGGGGCGATCGGGTCTAGAGTCGTTCACAATGTAAAACATGCGACTTTCTGCCAATCGAATAAGCCCTTCTACTGTGTAGTATTTTGATAGATACGTACTCTCAGCAATACGTTGCGGGCGGGATACTTTAGCCATGTTATGGTCCTACCAAGATAAGGATTCTATGTGTTTTGCGGGCGGTTATAAAAGGAAACCGATACCTAAACTATACCCATAAGCATAACGAGTTCTATTCCTTTTCGCACAAATTCTATTTGAACCCTTCATATCCTTGTACATCTCACCGACCTGTAAATTCGTAAACTGATACATCACCGGTTATATATTATCCAAAGCACCCGATAGATACGAATAGTTGGACAGATTATGAACACCCTCCCCTTTACTGTTGAAGCCACCCAAGGAAACGCCCGCGCAGGAACGTTAGAAACCTTACGCGGCAAGGTCCAAACCCCAGTCTTTATGCCTGTGGGAACCCAAGGTGCCATCCGTGGCCTCAGTCCACTGCATCTCAACCAAACCAACTCGCAAATCATTTTGGCCAATACCTATCACTTATCCCAACGTCCGGGGCATCGACTCGTCGCAAAGCACGGCGGACTGCATAAAATGATGAACGTCGATTTGCCCATTCTGACAGACTCTGGTGGATTTCAAGTCTTTTCTCTTCCCAAAACGGTCACTGAAGACGGCGTTACATTTCAATATGAAGTCGATGGCAAAAAGACCTTCCTCTCTCCTGAAGTCTCTATGGAGATTCAACAGGCACTGGGCAGTGACATTGCCATGGTGTTTGATGAGTGTCTCCCATATGGGGCAGACAAACAGGAAACCAGTGAATCTGTCGAACGAACCGCCCGTTGGGAACAGCGTTGTAAAGATGTGCATGAACGACCTGACCAAAGCCTATTTGGAATTGTACAAGGAGGATTATTTAGAGATTTACGAATTAAATCTCTAAATGAATTAATTAAAATTGGATTTGATGGTTATGCTATGGGTGGTCTTGCTGTTGGAGAGTCGCAAACAGAAATGTTTAATGTTTTAGATAATATAAAAGAACATATGCCAGATGAAAAACCTCATTATTTAATGGGTGTGGGGACACCCTCAGATATAATAGGTGCTGTTAAAAGAGGTATTGATATGTTTGATTGTGTTCTACCTACAAGGTCAGGGAGAACAGGTTTAGCTTTTACGTGGAATGGTAGAATAAACATTAAAAATAATAAATATCAAAAAGATAACACCCCTTTAGATCCTAATTGTGATAATTTAAGCCTTAACAAATATTCAAAAAATTATTTAAATCATTTATTTAACACTAATGAAATTTTAGCATCAATGCTGTTAACTCTTCATAATATTAATTTTTATCAAGAATTAATGTCTGCTATTAGAAAAAATATCTCAGAAGGTACTTTTGATCAATTTCATGACAAATACATTGATAAGTTGTAGAAGATATTTAATTTTTAGTTCAATTTGACGTTTGAAAAAATAGAATAATTCTGTATATAACAACTATTCAATTTGAATATATGGGGGCCCTTAGCTCAGTTGGTAGAGCAATTCCCTTTTAAGGAATGGGTCGATGGTTCGAGTCCATCAGGGCTCACCACTATTTGAATTATGTAATTTTGATTGGTGGATAATCTAAAATTACTTCATTCATTTTTTC
>CAKZLX010000197.1 GCA_937127265.1 uncultured Pseudomonadota bacterium | reverse complement strand
AGGAATTCACTGGGATGAAAAATTGTCACCCGCGGATGTCGGTTGGAAAATCGTAGCCATCAATGCCTCTGACATTGGCGCGATGGGAGGCCTACCCGAATGGTGTACCCTCTCGATTTCATTACCAAAAAATATAGAGGACACTTGGATTTCACAGTTTTCTCGTGGAATGCGAGAGGCCTTGGCACATTGGAATATTTCTTTGATTGGTGGTGATACCACCCGCAGTGCAAAAGGTATCGTTCTCAGTATGACGATGGGTTCACGACGTGGATACAACTGGGCGTGGCAACACGATGCTCAATTGGACGATACCATTTGGGTAACGGGGACACTGGGTGATGCTGCCGCTGGCTTTTATGATCCCAAAGCACACCCACACAATACGGCTTTGCAACGACCCACACCACCAGTTCAATTCGCCCATAAAATAACCCACAATAAATTAATCCATGCAATGACCGATATATCCGATGGTTTACACAGTGAGATCAAACGTATCTGCGAGCGTAGCAACCTCGGTGCCAAGATTGATCCCAAGGCATTACCAGCATCCTCTGTTCTCTATCGCAACAAAAAAGCATTGGCCTATCAAACGGCTTTTGGTGAAGATTATGAGTATCTGTTTACAGCACCCAAGCGTTCTGAAACAATCTTACGACAAATGGCTGCACGACATGGGATTGCCATTCATAAAATTGGAAAAATATTGAGCCAAGCCAACGGAGTTCAATTAGAAGACACAGAGTGGCCATCACCTTTGTTCACCCATTTTGAGTAAGTCTTATGTCTGCACCGTTCGCCCATGTTTCTGTTGTCTTGATTCGGCCGCAACATTCCGGTAATATTGGTGCAATTGCTCGAAGTATTGCCAACCATGGTCTTGGACAACTCATTTTGGTTGATCCACCGGCTTTTGACCCCGACCGAGCCAGATGGATGGCACCCCATGCCCACCACATCATCAACAATGCCCGTTTTGTTTCCTCTGTTGCAGACGCCGTATCCGATGCACATCTTGTAATTGGAACCTGTGCACGAAGTCGGGCTTGGAATGTCCCCTTCATTGACCTTCCAGAGTTTTGCCAAAAAGCCTCCACACCACAAAAAGTTTGTTTACTGTTTGGACAAGAAGATTCGGGAATGTCCAATGCTGACATGCAATATTGCCATGCGATGGTTGCCCTGCCCACTCATGAACATGACTCGCTCAACCTCTCCCAAGCCGTCAATGTTTTTGGGGCGCATTTGATGCAGTCGGCTACTCCCCCATCTCAAAACATCACCACCAAGCCACCGATGGGATTGCAAAATAGAGTGATAGAATCAGGTATGAAAGCCTTGGAGATGACATCGTTTATGGGTGGAAAGAACCCCATGCACGTCCGAAACCATCTGGTTCAGTTATTGGGCAAAAGCGATATTGACCAACAAGACCTGTTGTTTATCAAGTCGATCTGTGACAAGACTTTTCACAGTATCCGAACACTCAAAGAAAAGAAATCAAGATAAATCTTATCGTGTTGCCTCAATCATAAAGGTCGTTTGGTCGGTCAATGTCTCTCGAATAGTGGCGTCTCCCCATCGAACATCTACTTGCTCCACCCTAGCCCGCGCAGGTCCTTTGCCCATCCAATTGAGGGCATCAACCAATTTATCTTCGAGACCAATCATCAAACATTCCACCCTGCCATCTTTTAAATTACGGACCCAGCCGACCAGCCCCAGGCGCAAAGCCTCTGTTTGGGTCGACTTTCGATAAAATACACCTTGTACCTTTCCGGAAACGAACACATGTATTGATTTTTCTGATTGACTAAGCATCTCACACCCCTCTGTCATGAAAACCACTGCAATCCAAATCGAGAGTGGCACAAGCGAAACAGTTACATTAAATTCAATCTATACCAGAGGAACAAATATGTCTATTTCCACCAAAGCAGAAGCCATCAAAATCCCACAGCAACAAGCAGATCTGCTCAGTACACTGATGCGACTTCCCGCAAATAGCCCTGTCGATTCAGTCTCGAGAATTGCATTGAAGGACAAGGCCTTTTGCGATCGGTTAATTGATGTCGCTCATACACGTCGCCCACCATCTGTCACCGATGCTTTGATCCACGAAAGCATTCGTGACTTAGGTGTAGAACGGGTTCGAATGCTTTTTCTGAGCAACAACTTGGCACACGCTTTTTCATCAGCAAAATTGCGTGATTTTGAAGATACGGAGTTTTGGATGCACTCGATTTTAAAAGGGTGCACTGCCTATCAAATTGCTCAAGAGATCGAATATGCCGATCCATTTGAAGCGTTTTTGGCTGGACTATTGTCAAATATCGGAAGTTTGTTGTTGGCAGCTCGTTTTCCCCACATGGCTGAGCACCTTCGTGACAACCGATCTCGCAATGTACAAATCAGAGCACAAGTCGAACGAATCTTATTGGGCTCCAACCACTGTGAAGAAGTACAAAACTCTGGTTTGACACACCTTATTCCCCCAAGGGTTATCCACGCCATCACCACGTATCTCGATCCATTTCCGGGATCAGAACGCAAATATGTCTTGGCCATGATCACTGCAATCGCTTCAAACATGGCAGATATCGGAAATGTCACCCCACCAACACATTCTTTTGAATTGGTTGAGCGATACCACAAAAACTTGGCAACCGGCGTGCGAATTGAAGACGTCTATGAACAAGCCAATCAGTTATATGTACAGGTTTGTAAAGATCTTGGATTCCCAGTTGTCCAACCCCGAAATCTACAAGATGCCTTAAATGGCGTCCCACCAGTATTGGAAACCGAAGAAGATCCACTAGCCAGTCTATTTCGCTTTACCACGGATCAATCTGTCGACTCTCGCAGTGGTTTTTTGGACAAACTAGAAGTGGCGTTACAAGACCCAAAACGAAAAGATGATCTCTCGGTCATGTTAATTGACCTCGATTCATTCTCCAAGATCAACGATACCTATGGCTGTCCGACTGCCGATGCCTTATTGCATCACTTGGGTATTGAAATCGTTCGCTCGATGAGACCTCTAGATAATGTCGCCCGTATTGAAGCAGACCAATTTGCCTTACTAATGCCCAAAACACAGGCCATGGGAGCCAAAGTCGTCGCCGAAAGAGTTCGGTCGTTGGTAAAAGGAAGTACAATCGCAATGGGAACGATTCGTCCAAATGCCACGGCATCTGTAGGTGGTCTAACCATCAAAGTTGGTAAAGGGTCCCCTCCTGCCGATAAGGTATGGAAGAAAGTCGTTGATTTAACCCGAATGGCCAAAGAGAAAGGGAAAAACCGCATCATTTGGGCTTCTTAATTTTAAAATCTCGGTCAAAATTAGTCCGACAAAGTCATAGTCACTCTTCAAATATGCTATAATACCATGTAATCGACAACACGGAGTCAAACATGGATCCCGTCCAACACGCTATCGCTCAACTCGCTCGCTTCCCCAGTATTGGAAAACGCACCGCTTCTAAAATGATCTTTTGGTTGATGCAACAAGACCCCCAAGTGGCTACCGACATCGGTGCGGCACTGTGTGAACTACCTACCAAAATCAAACGCTGTTCTTCTTGCTTTACCATCACCCACGAAGAACAATGCCCCATTTGTGCCAATACCAAACGCACCAGCAACATTATTTGTGTGGTTGAAAGACCCCAAGACATTGAAAAGATTGAATCAACTGGTGCATTTTCAGGTACCTACCATGTATTGGGAGGGTCCTTATCACCACTCGAAGGCATCGGTCCTGAAAACTTACGCATTACCGAACTGCTACATCGTCTCAAAAATGACGACATTCAAGAAATCTTGTTGGCCGTTGATCCTGATACAGAAGGCGACGCCACCTCGATGTACTTGGCTCACATCATCAAACCATTAGAGATTCAAGTCACCCGCATTGCTCATGGGATTGCCGCCGGTACGGAGATTGAATACGCCAATTCAAACACCTTGCGACAGGCTTTGGAAAACAGACAGCCAATGTAAGGCGCATGTCATTCTACTATGATTATCCACGGTTTGGATGACCATAGGGTTGAAAAGTCGGTGGGCGTAATCCTTGGTGACTGATCGGTTTATCCTGCGGATCGTTCCAAGAAAAGACTTGGTGACACAAATCATCTTGCTGTTGAATCAGTCCTTTTACCCATGCCTGCTGATCGAGAGAACCGACCGTCCACTGAGACATCAGACTCTTCTTGTGCTGCCTCCAATGACGTTGTGACCAAACGTGTTCCAACAAAAGTGTACTCTCGGTACTTTCACTAAATTGCTCAATATCCACTATGCGACCTGCCGCACTGTGAATACGTTCATCAACATGTGTAAAGTACTCGAACACCTGCTGATTACACTCCTTTGCTCTGTTTTTGACGACGCTCATCGCTTCGAGTGCTCGCAAGACAATCTCACCATCACGATGGTCAAGCAGTGGCTGTAACTGGATACAATTACCTTGTATTTCACCAATGCGAATCGCTTCTAAGGCGGTCACAACCACATCCGGATCTGGGTCTGTCAAAGCGTTCCATACCGCTTTATCTCCCATGTAGCCTAATGATTCAACGGCCGTTTTTCGAACTTCACCATCAGAATCCTTCATCAAATATAGCAACAATGATTGACCATTGGACAATGATGGCAAAAACTTGGCCATGTCTTTGCGAAACGTGGGGTCAGAATGAGTGAGCAACACCGAAGTGTCCATTACCGTTACATCATCGTGAGACGGTGGACGATACTGGGGAAAATCAACCTTTACTCCCCGTTGGTGTAAAGCCTTAGCACACTCCTCACGCCCAAGTGTCGAAGTCTCACTGTCCATACATCGTTCTAATGTTGACAGGGTGTGTGGGTGCTCAATCTGACCGATCGTTTTCCAAGTCCATCGACGCACAAAGGAGTTCGAATGGGTCGTGAGATCCACAATCTGTTCAAAATAATCTGAAACATTAGGTACACTCCCCATCGACAAAACCGCTTGACGAACCACATCAATATCCGGATCGTCAAACAACAATACCAACACATCACCAGAATCGGCACAGGCTCCCAACCCGTATGCGGCCTTCCAGCGCTCGTAAGCATGCGGAGATAGAGACAACTGTTGCATCAGTTGACATCCTTTCTGATGAGATTGTTGATGCAACAACGTAGCAGCCTGATGGGCGACCACGACCCGAACGACACTGGAAGGGTCATCTATTCCTGTGGTCAACAAAGCCCAATCTTCGATGTATTGATAGGCTTGTGCACGTATCCACGGTTCAGCACTGGATGCGGCTTCGGCTAAAGATACTCTTTCTGGGTAATAGGTCACTTGCGCCAATTGCAACAACCGATCAGACTCCGGTTGTAATCGATGTACAGTAACCATAGGATCTTTATTGGCCACTGGTGAATCAATCCACTCAGGATCAGCAAGATGCCATACACTAGGATGTATTTGAGATCGTACAGTGGATGATAATGGCTTCGATTGAAGACCATACTGGGATTGCAATTCAAAACCAATCGCTAAGGCTTTATCCCATTCACTAGCATTTTGAGCGTCTATAAAACGGGCAACGCTACTGGAGGTTTGAATGTACCCTTCTGCACGCTTGGTAAAGGGATTCATCTCCCTGTCGGACCATTGACCATCAAAAACAACCAGTAGGCGGTTTTGTGGTGGAATAGGTGGTAGACGTTGGTTGGGTTGCAACAGTATCAACCAGAGCACCGAGTCATCTGTCCTGGGAACTTGTCCTTGTACTGGAGTAGTATCGAACATCGCTTGTAAAGCGTCTGCAACGCCTGTCGATTCTGCACTCCATACCCGCACTGTTTCGGGTGTTTTATGAGCCTGTCGAGATTGTACTTGAACATGATTGATGGCTTTCCATGCCGTGGTAGACAATCTATCTTCTGGGGGTGTCCTAAATTCTACTGGGTTGGCAGTCTTGGGTAGACTTTCCTCCACATTCCAACAAGCCAATAACCACCAAATCATGGTTTTCTGGGAAGTCCGTGAATCCATTCGGGTGCCAAGGCATAAAACCCACCCGATTGTGGATGAGCGAACCGATGCGAACGTTGCAATTCACGAATCACTTTGGGAGACAGTTCTAAAGAGGATTGTTGCTGAAACACGGTATTCTCCTCACGAATAGTGCGTACAGTGTCCAATGACCATCCTCCCAATTCAGCCACAGCTTGATCTATCAGCTCAGGATTGGCTTCAATTTTCGCAATTACAGCCTCCAACAACGCTACCAAACGTGGGACACGAGGGTCCTTCAAATCACCCAAAGCCCACATTTCACCTACAATCAGTACAGAATAAAAGGGTTGAGACCATTGTATCGTAGTGTCAGTATCCTGCATCCACTCTCTAACCCATGGGTCCCAGATCACAATCCCATCGACCGATTTACGCTGAAACGATTCCCATAATGAATCGGTTCGCTGATCTTTCAACCGTATGGTCTTGGACATCTCGCGTTCTGTCCATACTTGATGAGGCGTACTACCCTTGGTCAAAGCGACTTCATTCAAGACAGCATCCTTATTGTGAACCAACAAGGCAATCTCTCCAAGTTCCCCCAAGGAAGCCACCACCTTACTGTCCGGTCGGGTATCCAACATGTGAATCGCTGGCACTGCACAAGAAAACCAAGCATCCAGTTTACCCTCGGCTAAGTCTTTGCCCTGTACTTTTCCAGAATCATAAGAGACCCACTCAATCTCCAACCCAAACTGCTCCACCAATTCTGGGTAGCGCTGTAAGGCAACTCCCAAATGCGCATGAATCGGTGTTTTCGAAGACCATCCCAATCGTAAGGTATCAATACCAGTGGCAGGTGGAGGACCTTGCAGAGCAATTTCGGATTCTACAACGCCTTCTATCCAATGTAAGGCGGCGATCTCTTTGGCGATTTGCTCAGCCATTCTGCGATGACCGGTGGCATTTGGGTGAAAGACATGTCCTAAAATATGAAGGTCTGGTTCACGGGTTCTTTGCCAATACTCATCCACCCCCACATAGGGAATGGCGATGGTTGTGGTAAAATTGTCAATCCGTTCTCGATAATACCAATCCACATAGCGATCGACCAAATCAAACTCTTTGCGATTGATGGGCATATTGACCCACATAAACTGTGCGTTGTGATCTCGGGCTTGTTGTTGTAAGGTTTGTAAGTTGGCTTCCATCTCATCCAAGGGTACCCTAGACACCAATGCCAACTGCTCTTTGGTGTCTAATTTTCCATATCTGGACTTTTCGCCAGCCAGTCGTGTCCTGTAGGCCTTTTGTGCTTGGGGAGACCACCTTCGAATCCAAGCCAAAATGGCTTCTCGAGCGATCACAAAAACTTCTGAACGATAGAGAACCGACTGAATACTTCGCACCCATAGCAGTGGGGATACCCGTTGACGATCGGTCATAAAATCAGGTCCAGCATCATTGTTAAAGCCAGCGATCACCAAATCGGGCTGAAAGTCCCATCCATAAGCATTCATCACTTCAAGACCTTGATAGGTGGTCCATCCTGGACAGGCAGCATTGTACACCGTGATTTTCTGGTTGGTCGACTGGGAAAGTATCTCTTGCAATTGGGCAGACCACATTTCTTGCCCTGAAACCCCCTGACCAAAGTTTGAAGAATCTCCCAACACCAAAATCCGAAACTCATCAGGATCTTTGGCATAGGTTGTCGGTACTTCACGCATACCGTGTTGGTTGGTGTTGAGGACAATACCGTCTGAACTGGAGACGAAGTTTTGTAAATGGGGACGACACATCCAGTGCAAGGTGGGATGGGGTCGAAAATGGGTGGTTTGATTGTGCTGCAAATAGGCTTGCATTCCGAACTCAGCAGTCAACAACGAGATCACAAAAACAAGTACCGGCGCCACATATCGCCATTTTTGAAAACGAAAGGTGAACAAGAGACCCAAGACATAGGTGTTGAGTATCCACAAGGCAATCCAAGCGAAGTACAGTTGAGCATTTTCTGGCGCATAGGGTGCCGCCGGATCAATCAACGGTCCTTTTTTCCATGAGTCAACCACCACGGTCCCTAGGGTCGACGCACTCCACAAGACCAAACTGTTCAGTGCCACCCACAGCACGATCGCCAACCATCGTTTGCTTTTTAGACTCATGTATACACTCTAACGACACAACGGATAGAAGGCACTTCAATGGATGTAGTATCCTCTACTTTGGGTTACTGAATTGTATGCCCGATCCAAAATTCATTGCCCAACGTATCCTTGACCACCATCCTCAAGTACCACCTTTGGTAACCTTGGAGATCTATCCGACCTTACGGTGCAATCTGGACTGTCAGTTTTGTGACACCACCGATCGCCATCGCCCACCACAGAATGAACTCCCCCCTGAGCAGTGGAAGCAAATTATTCGAGATGCCGCGGAAATGGGGGCAAAACAAATATTTGTCTTGGGTGGTGGAGAACCTTTTATCTACCCAGAATTGCTGGACTTATTGGAAACAGCCAAGCAATCTGGTTTATGGGGAATGTTAACCACCAACGGTACTTTTTTGAACCAACAACGTCGACAACGACTACTGGATATGGGATGGGATGAAATCCATATTTCTCTAGATGGTGCCACCGCTCAAACCCACGATCGATTACGCGGCAAACATGGTACCTTTGCCAAAATCATTGGGGCGATTTGTGCCTTTCGGGCAGAAAAGGCAAGGCGAGGTCTCGACTATCCCGCCATCGTCTTACACTGGGTGATCACCAACCAAAATTTTCGAGAAATTCCCGCTGTAATTCGTCTTGCCCGAAGCCTTGGTATTCAAAGGATCGACTTTGATGGTCTGATAGCTTATACCCCAGAACAACGATCACTTGAACTCTCGCCACACCAACACCTCGAACTGCAAGAGATAGCCAGAGACGGTCTCCTATTGGCCAACCGCTACCAGATCCAAACCACTTTGGCACACCATATCGGTCATCAACGTGGCCAAGTTGCACCCCCTATCGGTCAGCAATCTGGGTTAGGTGGCGCTCCCTGCTATAAACCATGGCATCATCTCACCATTCAGGCAGACGGACGCATCAGTCCTTGCTGTGTTTTAGCTGGTGAAGGTGAATCGATTCATAACCAACGTTTGAGCGTTCTCTGGAACAAGTCCCCTTATTTACAAAATCTACGCCACAACATGTTTCACCATACACCAACCAAACGTTGCCGTGAATGTTCACCGAATATCTTGGTACAAGAGCACCAGATCCAAGGAGAGATTCTTAACTTATCTCGGAAGTCCTCAGAGGCTGACAAGTAGCACACCAGTAGGTCGCCCGTCCCGATTGTTGTTGTTTTTGAATGGGGTCACCGCAATTTGGACAAGGCTCACCTTCACGACTGTAAACTTGAAAGGATGAGGGTACCCCGGAACCTTCAAAGAGATAGCCGATCTTTTCAGCCCGTTCTTCGTTCAAGATGGCTTCGAGTCGTTGCAAATAGGTCTCGGCAAGTCGATTCCATTGTTCCATCGAAATGGTGTGGGTCGATTGAAAAGGAGAAATCTTGGCTGCAAAACAAAATTCTGATGCCAAAATATTACCAATACCCACCACCCTGTCTTGTTTGAGCAAAGTAATTTTGATGGTTGATTTCAGATTCGCGAAGGTTTGTTGCCACCACGTTCCCTCTCGTTGCATCGGCCAGATCTCGGCACCGAGTTTCTTTGGGGTAAAATAAGAGGTAAAGAAAAAAGTCCTCAAAGGTTAGCCCTCGAGCAGCAGTTCGATGAAAAAAAATTGGATATCAAACAATTGAAAACAGAGTTGAAAG
>CAKZLX010000196.1 GCA_937127265.1 uncultured Pseudomonadota bacterium | reverse complement strand
TACGGTAAAGGAATTACTGATTTGACCCCATTGTCCGGACTAGTACGCTTAGAACGACTGTATCTGATGCAAAATAAGATTGTTGATATTACACCACTCGAACCGTTGTCCCAGTTGCGTCATATTCGTTTGGACGGTAATCAGATTGTCGATATTTCTACCTTGTCGAAGTTACGAAAGTTGGAAAAAATTGGGCTTGATGCCAACAAGATCTCCGATTTTAGACCGTTGGCAAGTCTACCCACCATCACCGATTTAAACACCAATTTTAACCCTGTCGATTTGGATAAATGTCCTACCAAAGAAGGAACTGCCGCACGTTTGGTGAAGTACTGCAAACGTATGATCAAGAATGAAGTCAATTTGCAGGACGCGATTGATCCCAAACAGTAAAGGTATTGGTAAAACTACCTTAAACCCTAATTTCTGATGTGCAAGAGCACCTTCTATCTGTCATAATATTGGAAAAGGAGTGTGATGATAGATTGGCTGCCAATAGGGGCAACATGGCGTGGTTTATTGTGGTTTACCCTAGTTTTATGGATGGCTCATCAACTGGTTTCCATACTCAGTCATTGGTTGTTTCGATACTTGCATACTCAGAATATTAAGCCAGAGTGGCGAGCACAAAAGGGAAAAGAACCCGCAAAGAAATTGACCGATGAGGCTTGGAAAGAGTGGTGGTTGAACCATTTGGTGTCGGTACCGTTATTGATGGGGTTTGTTTTGTATCCGCTGTTCGTTTGGCGAGGTGGAAGCGTTGATTTTTCATTGCCCTCATGGATTGATCTCATCCGTGATATTACGGTCTGTATCTTTGCCAATGAGACCATTTTTTATTTCTCTCATCGTTTGCTCCACCACAAAAAACTCTTTCGCCTAATTCATCGTAAACACCATACCTTTCGTCAAGTTCGCCCCGTTTCTAGTGAATATGCCCACCCTCTCGAGAATCTACTCAATGTCATTGCGATGTATGCTGGATTGGTCATCATGGGGAGTCATTTTCTAACGTGGGTCTTGTGGGTGGCGATGCGGATTTATGAAACCAACGATGGGCACAGTGGGTATGAGCACATCAACGCTGCCTCGAGGCATGCCTACCACCATCAATTTCCAACCAAAGGATGCTATGGAACTGCACTGGGGCTTTGGGATAGGGTGTTGGGAACCGATCAGAATTGGCGTGAATGGAAGGCAAGGGAACGTGTCAAAGCTGAAAACACCACGACCGTCTGAACTGACTCAGGTCAAATTCTCTCGCATCCAAGCCATAATATCCAAAGACTCAAACATCGGTTCTCCTTCGATGAATAAACAAGGCACCTGTGTACGCCCCGTACGTTTACTGAGATCGGCGCGCCATGGAGAACCAAAGCCGGTATCTCGTCGAACCAGTTTGTCTTCGATGTCCAATTCCTTGATGACTCGATCGACCCTAGCACAATAAGGACAAGAAGAACGTCCGTACAACACCAAACCGGTCAGCGGTTCCAGAGGGGAAGGTGCAGTGGTCGGCCTTGGAGGAACAGGGTCTAGAGGACTATTGGGGCTAACTGTTTTGGGGCTTGGTATACCAACGACTCTTCGAAAGAGGTTTCCCAGTTTGCGAAGTGGCATAGGATTAGACGTAAATCGTTTTCAAGTCATCGGCCACTGTAAATTCAGCCGGTGTGACCGCTTTCACGTCTTCCACTTTGACATCGGGAGCAATTTCGGTGAGGACCATCTGGATATTTCCATTGCCGTCGTTCACAAAGTCAAACCAGCCGTAGTCAGTGAGCAGGTGATTGACGCAGTGTTCTCCAGTGATTGGCAGGTTGCACTTGGGGACAACCTTGGAGACGCCATACTTGTTGCAGTGAGTCATGATCACGATGACCCGTTTGGCACCTGCCACGAGATCCATCGCACCACCCATACCTTTTACCAGTTTGCCAGGGATCATGTAGTTGGCCAAAGTACCTTCTTGATCGACTTCCATTGATCCCAAAATCGCCAGATCAATGTGTCCACCTCGAATCATCGCAAAGGAATCGGCACTGGAAAAGAAAGAAGACCCCGGAAGGGTGGTGACGGTTTGTTTTCCTGCATTGATCAAGTCGGCATCCTCATCGCCCTCAAAGGGGAAGGGACCAATACCCAACAGACCATTCTCTGATTGCAGTACAACTTCAACGCCTTCTGGAATATGGTTGGCTACCAAGGTCGGCATGCCAATGCCAAGGTTGACATAGAACCCATCTTCTAATTCTTGGGACACACGTAAAACGATTTCTTCTCTGGTTAATGGCATGATCTTCTCCTGAAATGGGTATGCAGATTAGTCGCGTGAACGAACGGTGCGTTGTTCGATGGGTTTTTCATACGAAGTGGCTTTGACCACGCGTTGGACGAAGATGCCCGGCGTGTGGATTTCATTGGGGTCGAGTTCGCCAGCGGGAACCAATTCTTCGACTTCGGCGATGGTAATTTTTCCAGCGGTTGCCATCATCGGATTGAAATTGCGGGCTGTAGAGCGGAAGATGAGGTTTCCATGGGTGTCACCTTTCCAAGCCTTTACAAAGGCAAAATCGGCAGTCAAGGCTTCTTCAAGGATGTACTTCTTGTCGTTGAAAACGCGTTCTTCCTTGCCTTCGGCGACCAGAGTACCCACTCCCGTCGGTGTGTAAAAGGCTGGGATTCCAGCACCACCAGCGCGAATCCGTTCCGCCAAGGTTCCTTGAGGTACCAAATCCACTTCCAGTTCACCCGATAAAAATTGTTTGGCAAAGGTTTTGTTTTCGCCAACATAACTGGAGATCATTTTTTTGATTTGTGTGTTGGCCAGCAAGATACCCAATCCTTTGTCATCCACACCACAGTTATTTGACACAACCGTGAGTCCAGAACATCCTTTTTCATTGAGCGCGCGGATTAAATCTTCGGGATTACCACAGAGTCCAAAACCACCACTCATCAAAGTGATTCCATCTGTCATATCAAATATGGCTTCGGCAGCGCTTGCGTATACTTTGTTCATTGCCCACTCCAGTACGGGATTGTTACAGTCTGTACATCCTATCACGATGGGATATACAACCACGATGAAATTCTGTAAGGTAAGAAGACAGAATTGTCAACACAACTCTTTGGATAGACCACCATGAAATTGGCTTTACTTTCTTGTGAGAACCTTCCCGGGTGGGAAAAAGACGATCGTTTTTTACACCAAGAACTGTCTCGGCAAGGTATCGATTGGAAGATTGTTTCTTGGGATGCCTCGGAAGACTGGGCATGCTTTGATGCCGTGCTCATTCGAACCACTTGGGACTATGTGGAACGTAAAGAGCAATTTTTGGAAACCCTAACCAGCCTTGCCACCCAAACAAGATTGCTCAACCCCCTTGAGGTGGTGAGGTGGAATGTTGAAAAGACTTATTTGCAGACTTTGTCAGCACATGGACTGCCGATAGCCCCAACCATTTGGATAGATCAAATAACTCAGCCATTGTCTACACTGTTGCTAGAACAAGGTTGGACAAAGGCATTTCTAAAGCCTGTGGTGGGGGCTTGTGCTTCGGATACTCGCCGGTTTTCGATAGGGGAAACAGAGGATGTAGAGGCCTGGTTACAGACCCAACTGACATCGGGAAAAAGAATGATGTTACAACCTTATGTGGACACAGTAGAAACCGAAGGCGAGTACTCGGTGCTTTATTTTGGGAATCGTTTGTCCCATTGTGTACAAAAAATACCGGTCGTCGGAGATTATCGTGTGCAAGATGATTTTGGTGCTACCGATCATCGAATTGAAGCAGTGGATCATCCCGATTTGATTGCTATCGCACAGCGGACACTGTCGGTGTTGCAAGCGTTGTTTGATGACATTTTGGTTCTTCGATTGGATTTTTTACGTTGGGATGGACAGTTTGTCATCAATGAACTCGAACTGATTGAACCCTCGTTATTTTTACGGCATGCACCAAATACAGGTCCCTCAATTCTGGTTGAAGAATTGCAACAGCGAATCGGTTATTCTTCCTAAATAGAAGTCAAGTATTTGGGGAAAAGATGAAAATGGTAGATTTGCAATCCTCTTTGGTCAATCGAGAACTCTCTACAATTGCCTTTAACAAACGGGTGTTGGAATTGGCGAAGATGGACAGCATTCCTTTGCTTGAGCGACTACGGTACATTGCGATTGTCAGTAGCAACTTGGATGAGTTTTTTGAAGTACGCGTGGCAGGGGTTAAACAACGAATGGTACTGGACTTGTCGATGCGACGTTCAGACGGGATTACCCCTAAAGAACTGTTACAACAGATACGAGCGCAAAGTGCAGAATTGGTTGACGAACAGTATCGGGTGTTGAATGCCGAAATCTTTCCAGCACTTCGAGAAAAAGGTGTTTATTTATGGCGACGTTCTGAATGGACAGAGAGGCAACGGGCTTGGGTACAACAATATTTTCTAGAACAAGTATCTCCGGTACTAACCCCATTAGGACTAGACCCTGCCCACCCCATACCCAACGTGGAAAACAAGTCACTCAATTTTATTTTGTCATTGAAAGGCAAAGATGCTTTTGGACGAGAATCCACCATGGCGATTTTACCGGTGCCGAGGTGCTTGCCTCGTATTATCCCTTTACCGGACTTGGACGAAACGGGTGACTTGCATTTTGCCTTGTTGTCTTCGATTATTCACGCTCATGTCGATGAACTCTTTCCGGGCATGAAAGTCAAAGGTTGCTATCAGTTCCGTTTGACCCGCAATGCCGATATGTTTGTTGACGAGGAAGAGGTTGAAGATTTACTCAAAGCCCTCAAGGGACAGTTGCACGGTCGGAATTTTGGTGAAGGTGTTCGTTTGGAAGTCTCTAACAATTGCCCCGTAGAACTAGAGCAGTTTTTGGCGGAACAATATCAACTTGATGAGGCGGCGATTTTTCGTGTGGATGGATTGGTGAACGCGCATCGTTTGGGGTCATGGGTCAATTTGGTCGATCGACCAGATTTGAAATTTGCCCCATTTTCACCGGGTGTACCTGATAAGTTAGATGAACAGCGAGATATCCTTTCGATTATTCGCAAAGAAGATTTTTTGTTGCATCATCCCTATCGCTCTTTTGACCCAGTGGTAGAGATGGCGTGGCGGGCAGTTGAAGACCCCAACGTGTTGGCCATTAAAATGACTCTCTATCGGGTGGGCTCATCATCGTCGTTGATTGATGCTTTGGTGGAAGCCGCCAAAAATAACAAAGACGTAACTGCGGTGGTCGAATTGCGGGCTCGATTTGATGAGGCAGAAAATATTCATTTTGCCCAACGTCTGATTCAGGCTGGTGCCAAAGTGGTGTATGGGATCGTTGGCTACAAGTGTCATGCTAAACTGATGCTTTTGGTACGTCGAGAAGACGGTGGTCTACGAAGATATGCACATATTGGTACTGGAAACTACCACGTCAACAATGCCCGTTTGTACACCGACTATTCGTTGCTGACCGCTCATGAGGGAATCACTGAAGACGTTCACAAAGTTTTCATGCAACTCACAGGTTTGGGTAAGGTGTCACAACTCAAACATCTGTACCAGTCTCCGTTTACTTTATTTCCCTCATTGCGAAAGTGGATTGCCCAAGAAACCGCCAAAGCCAAAAAGGGGGAAGAGGCTTGGATTCTCGCCAAGATGAATTCTTTGAGTGACGAAGGGATTATTCAAGATCTCTATACGGCTTCTCAAGCAGGAGTGAAAATACGCTTATTGGTGCGTGGAATTTGCTGTTTACGACCTGGGATTGCTGGCCTATCTGAAAACATTGAGGTGCGCTCGATTTTGGGACGTATGCTGGAACACCATCGTGCCTATGCCTTTGCGAGTGGGGAAGTGTACATTGCTTCGAGTGACTGGATGGAAAGAAACTTACACCGTCGGGTCGAAGTGTGTTGCCCAATTTTGGACTTGAAATTAAAAAATCGGATTCTCTTTGAATTGCGTTCTGTCTTTTGGAAGGACAACCAACAGTCATGGCGTATGCTATCCGATGGTTCTTATCAACCAATCGAACAAGTCGGAGAACCCTTTTGGTCCCAACAATATTTCATGGATGACTTGGGAGAGTAGGAGAGCCAATGCAATCGAGTAATATTTTTACGCTACAAACGCCTTCGGGGGCCAAACTGACTGTCCAACGATATCGATTTGGACAGTTGCAAAAGGGGCCGAAGATTTCTTTTGTGGCAGGTGTTCGGGGAGATGCGCCTGAAGGGGTGCGGGTGGCTTTTCGTTTGATGCGTTCGCTCGCCACTTTCGAGGATTCGTTGCTCGGTACAGTGGATATTTATCCTTGCATCAATCCTTTGGCGGCGGAACAAGGGCAACGGTTGTGGCCAGGTTTTCAAATTGATCAGAATCGACAGTTTCCTGGTTCGCCTGATGGTCATCCCCCTGCCAGATTGGCGCACGCTTTAATGCAGTCATTACAGGGGAGTGATTTGGTTGTGGAATTACGCGGTGCCCGACCAGGATTTGTGGAACTACCACAAGCGATGATTCGTGAAGAACAGGGTGACAGCATGGTCTCCGATGGTATCACTTTGCTTGATGTTGCACGACAGTGTAATACTTCGGTGGTCTGGAAACGTGGTGCGGGTTCAAAGGCTCATAAGACGTTGGGGCACCAATTCCAGAACACCATTGTTTTGGATGGTGGGCAAGGCAATCGACTAACCAAAGAGGTGGGTGAGATATTTGCTGATGGATGTTTGTATTTGTTGACGCGAACCACCGTACTACCGGAAGAATTGCTTCCTTTTCCTTGGATGGCAATGGAAGATCCAGTGGTCTTGTCTGATCAAGAAGTCCTACGAGTGCGTGTAAACACCGCAGGGTTATTTTTACCCTCGGTCAATTTGGGCGAGATTGTGGAGTCTGAGGGGGAGTTGGGTGTTGTCATGGATCCAAGAACTTCTACGGTTGTGGAAACAGTTGTGACTTCTCAATCTGGTCGTATCATGGCATTACGTAATCAACCGGTGGTCTCTCAAGGTGAACTGGTGGCACGTATTCAAGTATTGGAGGGTGTATGAATCCCCATAAAGAAGTCATTTTGTCCTTGTCGGCCCCTTTTCGCGATAAGATTGATATTCATCGATTGCGGTTTGGAGAACCAGGCACCGGACCTCACATTGGTATTGTGGCCGGCTTACACGGCAATGAAATTGGTGGTGTTTGTGCCGTTAACCAATTGGTATCTAAACTGCGTCAAGGTACACTGGTTGGATGCGTGGATGTCTATCCTTGTGTGAATCGAATGGGCTTGGACGAAAGCAGTAAGGTCAATCCGCTAGATCATCGCGACATCAACCGTTGGTTTCCAGGACATCCAGAAGGTTCGGCATCAGAACGAATAGCCTATGCCGTATTTGAGGCTTTAGAACCCTGTGATTGGGTGTTGAGTGTGCACACTGGGGCGGAGCATATCAGTGATATGGTTCAGGTTCGGTGTTTGAAAGAGAATATTGATAGCATTCAACGTAGTGGTGCACCACTGGTTTGGAAACGAGATGACTTGGATGGTCGGGTCAGTTTGTTGGGACAATGTCAAGCACGAGGACAATCGGTGCTTTATTTAACAGGTGGAAGTGGACACCGTTTAGACGCTGACATCGTACAATCGATGCAAGAGGTTATCTGGCGCTGGCTGAATGCACTGGGAAGTGTTCAAGATGTGGTATCGCCAAAGAAACCTGATATTATTTTTGAAGGTAACATGACTGAAATCCGTTCCCAGTGCGGAGGGCTGTTTGTCCCGATGGTAAAGCCAAACCAAGTAGTCAGGCGCGGGATGGCTTTGGGACGAATTCAAGATGTGGTGGGTGGTGATTTACTAGAAACCTTTGAGGCGCCTTGTGAGGCTCGGATTACCAGTGTACGTCAAAATCCGATCGTATATCCACAAGAGTTGGTCTTGCGGTTGATACCCGATATTCAAATTACACATTAGTCGAAAGAACTACAGGAGTGATGCTTCTCTGTACCATCATGAGATAAGGAAGTACATTGATTTTTGATCTTGTTTGGGCTAAATTTGAGCATTGCAGATTTATCGTTTGGAGAAGGACATGGCTAAGAAAAAGAAAATCCCACAGCTGACAGGTAGCCTTCTAGACTTTGATGATATGTTTGGCGGTGGTGACCTGTTCGCTGAAAAATCTAAAAATACAGCACCACCCAAGAGTGACAAGACATCCAAACCACCCCCGACAAAGAACAAAAAAAGCACCCCATCTTCAGGTAGCGAGCCCCAGTCATCTTCAACAGTTGATGCCCAAGATTTAGAAGCATGGTTGAAGCAGTCGGAGGAAATTAAGTCACTCAAACAGGAATTGAGCACGATCGGTGAGGTTCACCAAGCCCAAAAGGCTGCTTTTCAAAAGGAAAAAGAAGCCGTTCTTGCTCAACTGACAGCGATACAAGAACAACATCAACAGCAATTGGCGTCGTTACAAACCGAAATCGAGCAATTAAAGTCCCAACTGCTTTCGGAAAAGCAAGCATTGGCCAGTCACCAAGAACAGTTGCGGTTTGCCAAAGACGAAGTGGAACGTGTCCGTCAAGAAATCGAAACCCAAAAAGAAAATCACCACCAACAGTCAGAATGGTTGCCACTCACCGAACTGTTGAACGATAGAGGTCTTCGTACCCACGCAGAGTTTACCAGTTTCTTTCGTGTCGTAGGGGCTTCGGCTCACAGTTGGACGGTTTGGAAAGACGCTCAAGTACACAAGGATACCTTTCGTACGTTCCTTTCTGAACAAGTGCATTTAGTCTCGGAAAGCATTCACGATGCATCATCGATTCCGGGAGTTTGTATTCCTGTCGATCAAAGCAAGTGTGAAATCAGTGGTGGTGTATCTTTATTGGATGAGGTGCGAGATTTGGTTTCGGAAGTGTTGTTACAAGGCTGGAATAAAGTATTGATCCTAGGGGTGCCGGTTACCTATGTTAATTTCTTACGCCATCAACTGTCTCAAGGCTCCATCGAGGTGCAAGTCGATCCGCGTGGAGACAAGTGGATCTACACATCCGAGATGAGCACCTATCCATTGGTGGTACTGTTTGGTGGTGGACAAGACAAAATTCCCAAGACGTGCACGTCGACTGTCTTCTGTTATCAGACCACCGTGATTGGAGAAGGCATCAGGCAGTGTCGTCAGGACATTGAGACGTTATCGGAACAATAGGTGTTTCTGACCGCTTTGTATACTCTGTTGATGCTTGGTGCATCGATTTGGATGGGCATACGCAGTCGAAGTATGTCACTGGGCAGGCGGTTCTTCATCGCTTTCTACTTATTTTTACTGGGAGGAGTGGGTGTTGTATTGATCCAAGGTGAGTCCGACTTTTCATTGTTGATGGCCTCTTGCGTCAATCAGTTGTTGACTTTGGCTTATTTGTTGGCTTCTGGTATTGGAGCAACTCCCTCAAGATTGCCAACCGGCACCGTCTTTTTGAAGTGGACTGTGTTGAGCATTGTGATCGGTACGAGTGCATTGGTGATGTCTGGTTTGTTGCTTGAAACCTTCGAGGCTTTAGGGGGGGAGGTTGAACAACAAGGGTTGGTAGATTTATTCACCGATGGAGACCCCGCAGAGAAATTGGTGACCATTGTATTGGTGGTTGGTTTGGCTCCAGTGGCTGAAGAATTACTCTTTCGAGGTACTTTGTTGCCTTGGTTGTGCCAAAAAATAGGTGAATGGCGTGGTATCTTGACCACTGGATTTCTCTTTGGATTGATGCACTTTGATACCATTACCGCAGTGCCACCACTAATTATTTTTGGCACGGTGCTCAGTTGGTG
>CAKZLX010000195.1 GCA_937127265.1 uncultured Pseudomonadota bacterium | reverse complement strand
TAAAGAAGATATTCCCGAATTCAACCAGTTTACCTTGGCGTTGAACAGTTCCTTTGTGTGGGACGATATCACTTATACCATCATTGGACGGATGAGTTATTTGGACGAGGATGGTTCACCAGCCCAAAAGGACTATTTGTTGTTTCATCCTGAGTTCGGTACATTGTGGGCTACTGAATATTGGGGGTATGGCTATTATGTTACTCGTCGATCTCGGATGCCAGTGCCAACGGGTATCCTCGATGGAACCGTTCGGTCGATTACAACATCAGATGGCGCCAAATGGACTCTGTCGGAACGCGAAACCTATACGCTCGAATACGTCGACGGTGCCTTACCTTGGGTTGCCAAACAAGGTGATCAAGTCGAACTGATAGAATTAAAAGATTCATCGCGTGTTCAATTCTCGATGAGTATCGAAAGAACACTGGGTGTCGATGAACTGGAATGCAGTATCAGTCAGCAATTGCATAAAAAGCAATGGAAAAAAGCAACTGGGCAGTACACCAAGGCAGAGGCCAACAGAGAGATGTCCAGAGGATCTAGAATCATTGGTATCATTTGTTCGATGATCGCTGCATTTTTGATGTCGGCTTATGGTTGTGCGACAGTGGCGATGACTGCTGATGGCAATTATGTGGCTACTTTTTCTGCCAATGCATCAGAATTGCAAGAAGAATTGATCTCGCCATCTTTTGTGGTAAGCAACAGTGCGCAACCGATTGCCATCAAGTTTCATGGTGACATTGACAATGAGTGGATTGGAATCCAGTATGCACTATTGCGAACCAACACGGAGGGTGAAGGCTCAACCTATTCTTCGTTTATCAGCAATGAATCTGCAGACCAGAGTTTTGTGGAATGGGAATCGGACATCACATTGTCGTATTACTATGGATATGAAGGTGGAGAGAATTGGACGGAAGGTTCTCGAAAAGCCGAGGAGCGTGTACTGGTGTCAGAACCTGGCATCTATCGTTTGATGTGGACCACCCAAAATAGTGAATCGGTGGTGTCCGCGGATACAACGTTTACGGTCTCTGTGATGGAAGGGTCGGTCACTTCGTTCTATTATTGGTTGGCATTTTGCTTCTCATTGGGTATTGGTACCTTGTTTTGGTTGGGGAGAGAATAGGTATGTTTCTTTTTTCGATGTTGGTCGTTGGATTGTTGATTTGGCTCTTTATTGTGCGTGGTCGTTCAGCCAAACAATTCTTTTGGTTTTCACTGGTTTTCTTGGTGCTTATTTGTGCCTTAGCGGCTGTGGCTACCGAGAAAAACTTTGGTGTAAATCAGGCCGAAGCGGCTACCACATCCGTTCGTCAAGAGTCGACGACCCGTGGTCATTCATTTTTTGTCTATTCAAATTCCCGAAGCCACCTTGGGGGTGGTTTGATGGGTGGTAAATAACGTTTTTATTGGAGGTTGTGATGTCAGATATGGATCACGTGGTGTCAAGTTTGGTGTATAGCGGTATTGGAATGGTGATGTTCATCATTGCATTTTTCATCATTGTGAAGATTGCTCCTTTCTCCGTGCAAAAAGAAATCGAAGAAGATCAAAACACCAGTTTGGGGATTATCATTGGCTCAGTGGTGATTGGTTTGTCAATTATTATTGCTGCGGCGATTGTCTGATGAAAATCCAATGTGGTACTTGCGGTGCTGAACAAACGGTCTTGAATCCTGTGGCTGTTTCGGTACAGTGTCCGTATTGTGACGCCATTTCACTATTGGTCGATAAAGAGTGGACTCGCACTGGAAAAAAGTCGAGATTGTCACAGGGATTTTCACGACTGTATCGGGGCGCTTTTTGTCGCATTGAAGGTGTAGAATACCAGATTGTTGGACGGGTTCGATACTCCTTTGGTCGTGGTTTTTGGGACGAGTGGTTTTCCCTTACCGAAATGGGGAAGGGAGTTTGGATTACCGAAGATGACCACACATTTGCCGTACAGCAGCGGGTTGAAGCCACTGATATTACCAAGCAACAAGGAAAGGTCTCGCTTCACGATGAAGTCAGTGTCGAGGGAAGGACCTATCGAATAACCGAAATGGGCAAGGCTGTATGTTTAGGGTTGGAAGGCGAATTGCCCAAGGAGATACTGCCTGATGAACAGTATGACTATGCTGATGGTACCAGTCTGGATGGTGACTATGCCTTGGGTATTGAGTATGATGATGAGCCACCCACGGTATTCATTGGTCGTTGGATTCATCCGAGAGAGATTACGATTTTGTAATCGTTAGGGCATTTCAAGTATCAAGTTTGATTGGCCACGCGTAATTTTTGGATGACGGTGGTGTGTTTGTGTTCAAATTCGAAACCAATACGCCAGGTTTGACTTTCTTGTTGAAAGGTTTGGTATTTCACAATGCCAATCAGTTGCTCGGTTTCCGCGTCAATGTGGATTTGTAGAATGCAGCGTTGGTGCTCAGGAAGACGCAGACAATCTTCGCTTTCCAAGGCGCACCCAGATTGGGATATGTCACGCATGGTGGCTTGTTGTACATCTGTGGTGTCGGGTAACCAGCCATTGTGCTGATGCTGTTGTAATGGTAAGACGTAGACCAACCAATGGACGTGGGTTCGATGGTGGGCTCGGTAGTTATAGATGTCAATATTGCTTGGTGGTTCCAAAACCCAACGGCGCACAGGGATATCTTGCTGATAGGCGAGGGTTGTCGAAAGGCGCAATAATCGTTCTCCATCATCAAACCAAAATTCTAGTGGTGCTTGATTGTTTGGGGCGTCTTCTGGACATTGGATCAATAAGTATTCATTGTGCACAAACATTTGTACCGGTATGTCTAGTGAGTCATGGCGCCGGATATTTCCAACTTTTTCGTCTAACAACTCTTGGCGTAGGTCTTTGGAGAGTGTTGACCATTGGATTCTTTGACTGGGTAAATTGAGTCGGGAGACCCAGTGTTGAGCATGTTGCGAATGACCACAATGAATGATTAACCATGAGGGTGCTTTGTCATCACTGGGGGTACGGATTTGGATGAACGATTGACTGGGTTCATGCCACTGGGGCATCCACAATGACGATAAAGGATAGGTGATTGTAGACAGCAAGATGTTTCGAGGTTGAAAAATCAGGGTATCGTCTTCGATGGATAACCTTCCCAGATGCACAGAACGGTTGTCATCCCATAATCCAACCAACCCTTCTTGAGACAGTATGCCAACCATCTGTTCGACGACGTTTTTATAAAAAGAGGTGCTGTGTCGAACGCCCAGTTGCGCCACCCCTTCTGTATGATGGATGCGTAACTTTCCATTTCCAAAATTCAAGGTGTGAATTTGGTC
>CAKZLX010000194.1 GCA_937127265.1 uncultured Pseudomonadota bacterium | reverse complement strand
CAAAAAATCTTCAGGGTACGATTTTTGCTGTGGATATTTTTCCTGACTTTTTAAGCAAGGTTTCTTGTGGTCAGACTTCATCAAGTGTGTATGTGGAAACACTGGTTTGCTCAATGGATGCTCTTCCTTTTGAGCCAAACAGTTTTGATGTGATTTGGGCAGAGGGTTCGTTGTATAACATGGGTTTTCAAAAGGCAGTACATTATCTGAAAGACTTTTTGAAGCCAGAGGGTGTCTTGGCTGCATCGGAGATTATTTGGACCAGTGAAGTACGTCCTGCAGAAATTACTGACTTTTGGCAAACGGAATATCCTGAAATAGCGTTGCCCTCTCAAAAAATACAGATTCTGGAACAGCAGGGATTTCGACTGGAAGGATATTTTCCTTTGCCTAGTTCATGTTGGATTGATGAGTATTACCATCCGTTATCACAGAAATTTGAGCCTTTTTTGTCTAAACATCAATCAGCAGAAGCCAATGAAATTGTCATTGAGCATCAACAAGAGATCGCCTTGTATCATCGGTTTCAATCTGATTATACATACGGATTCTTTGTGGCTCGTAAGTTGGATTTGTTTACTGAATCTTACCGCCAATTGTCATAGAGTCGCAACACCCGTTGACCAGTGGGGTGTGCTCGTAATTTCAAACACAAATCTTTGGCAGATACAGGGATATCCTCAAGGGACGGTAGGGGAGCACCATATTTGGCAGGCAGGATTAAGGGTGCACTTAATGCGGCCAAGGTCAGATCGGCAATGGTCAATTGGTTGCCCACCAAGTATTCTCCCGTGACGTTCTGTTCGATGTCCTCAAAGATTTTCCAGATGCTTTTGGTCGCCTGTTGAGCAGACTTGGCATTGATGTTCATCCCTCTACGCATCATCCATGCAAAAATCGGATAGCCCCAGCCAAACCACTGTTGTTCAGTGTGTGGAGCCCGTTGCATACAGTGTTGGATTTTTTGTTTGGCTGGTAACAAGTGGTGGTAGGCAACCAGTCGGGTAAGAACACCAAGTTTACGTCCCAACTCGTGTTCCCAGTGTTGGGATCGTTCTTTTTCATTTTCGGTATGCCCAAAGGGTGACCATGCAATATTGGATTGCTGAGCAATCCATTGGGTAATCAAGGTGGAATCATCCAACAGTGCAGAATCAGTCTTCAGGACTGGTGCACTTCGAGTACCACCAACTTTTTTGACTGCCGACACATGAAAAAACGGAACGTGGATTTGCTCGGTAAATGAAATCTCTGCTAGTTCTAATGACCAGCGGGTCTTTTCACAATAGTGACTGGGGGCGATGCTCACGAGGGTGTTCATGGGGAGTCTCTGGTATTACCACAACAGTTCAAATGTCAGCGTGTGCCCAATTTTGTCAGAGAACTGTCGAATTGATTTTGTGGCTAATGTCATCTTTAAACCGGGAGGTACCCAGTTGGACAAATGAGAACCCATTGAGAGACTTTCTTGTTTGGGCTTTTGAAACTGGGCAGGTGGAATCGGAAAATTAACCGTGGCTTGACGTTGACCGATTGCGTCTAGAAACTCTGATAACTGAATAAAGATTTGCAAGAGGGGATCCGAACGGTGGGTTTGCCAGTTGGCGACCGGAAGGAAATCGACAAAATGCACAAGGTGGTAGTTGAGTTGAATCCATAAATCTTCAGCACTGAGTTCCATCTCTTGATTGTCAATTACCCTGTGGAAACGGATACCTTTGAGTTGATCGAGGCGTTCTTTGTTGTCTAGAATCGATTGAAAAAAACTAGGTTCGTACATCAATCGCAAAAATGAAGGAAAAGCCGAGATCTGCTTGAATTCAAATTCAGTCACCAAACCCCGTAAGGTGTCCATTTTCGACACCTCCATAGCAAACGTATTGGTGGCGGTACCCATAATCGAGTGCAATAACAATACCAGTGCCGAGTGCTGTGGATAGTGTCGTAACCCATACTCATAGCCAAAGACCAAATGTTCCATAAAGGAACCATCGGCGTGTTCGGCACTCAGGTCACATTCGTTTTGCATGAAGGAAAGCAGTGCTGGAGAAATCTCAGGTACAGTGAATGTCTCCCGCAGTTGGGTGTATTCTTGTTCGATGGTCTGTTGAACGGTTGGATTCCAAGATACGGTTTTGGCCAATTTGGCAGTCATGAACAAACGTGGAATCTTTCCTTCAAGGGTTGTGAAAATCGTACTGTCTAAATCAAAAGAGGGAAGTGGTGAGACAGTTACGTCACCAGCATGATCTTTACAAGTTCCATGTATAATGGTGTATTTTCGTTGAATACTATGCTCAATATCGGTGGCTACGCTCATGGTTCTCTCGGAGTACAGGTTCACTATTCGGTTGCTGTATCAGTGTCATCACCAGTATCAACGGTCTCCGCGGTATCGGTTTCATCACCACAGGTGAGTGCCCCTTCGTAACCTAAGGGATAGGCACAGATCGGAATCCGCATATCTCGATTGGATGAATCATTGCTTTTGATTCTGGCTTCACCAACGTATACTCCTGCAGTCACGGCTTGGGCAATCACAAAGAATTCACGACTGACACCGGGATCGAGGTTCACATCTTCAGTGGTTGAGGTGTCGATATAAAAGACACCTTCTGCGGAGTTGGTAATGTCTACTTTGTCGATTTGAAGCATCGCATCACCCGTACTTTCTACTGTGAATCCACTCGAATAGGTGATACCATCTTCCATCTCGGTAAAGATGATGACTTGAGGGGTCACTTCAAAAGAAGCATACCCATTATCTGTGTAAATGTCTGTGGCTTGGGCACTGAAGCCTTGGTCAGCAGAATTGCAGGCGATTTGAGATACAATAAATAGCGAAAGCATAAAAACTCCACGGACTAGATGATGACCTATGTAGAACCAGAAAAAATGTCCACACAGACCATAGTTATTGAAACACCCAAGTGGTCATTTGTCAAACGAAATGAACATGGGAAGATTGATTTCCTATCTCCAATACCCAGTCCTTTTTGGTATGGTCGGCTCGATGGTTTTGCTGGTGGTGATGGAGATCCAATGGATTGTATTTGGTTGGGTCGTCAGCCAGAAGGGCAGATGGCAGAAGGAAAGGTCATAGGTGTTGTACGATTTATCGATGGTGGTGCCTGTGATGACAAGTGGTTACTATCTGATTTTTCGACCATCTCAACTTGGGACAAAAAGAAGTTAACCATCTTCTTTTCCCTTTATGCAGTATTCAAGAATGGTTTGGTACTGTTGAGAGATCGTGCTATAAATTCAAAACTGGATGCGATTGAAATTTGGGTCGATATTCAGTAGACCATAACCTGTGAGGACCAATGTTTGGAATCCGTAAAACTGTAAAGTCTCTTGTCAAAACCGTCTTGGGAATGGACGACAATCCTGTGGAAGTCTCTAAGTGGGAACAACCTGATTTCAGTCAAGTGACCACTGAACCTGCTCCAACTCCCGCGCCAAAGGTCGAGTCCGAAAACACCTCTGCGATAGATTCAGCGGAGAGTACTGAAGTAGACACCGCTACACCAGTTATGATTCCTCCTGTGGCAGATGATGAAGTTGCCGAAGGGATGGAATTGACTGTGGAAAACGTCGAAGAAGTTATCGATGAATACATTCGCCCAGGTGTTGCTGCCGATGGTGGTGATATTCAGTTGATTAAAATCGAAGATAATGACGTGTATGTGAAACTCACGGGTGCTTGCCAAAGTTGTTCATCTGCCATTATGACCATGAAAATGGGTGTGGAGGCTTTGTTGCGTGAGGAGTTTCCCTCGATGCGCGAATTGATTGACGAAACAGAGTATGCTTCCTGATTAAAACGTAATTTTTTGGTTCGATCGCTTCAAATAGACTGGTTGAAAGAATCACGAAATAAATTGACGATCGCCTGTTTGCCCGCATGATTTAAGAATCGTGTGCCGGAACCAGCAATGTTTCTTGCGGTGATACGTGGCTTATCGGAAATCCAGTTGGTTCCTGTCCAATGGAACCAATCCTCTTTGGTTTGATCAAACACCCATACCGGCTTGTGCCAACGTTTTGCCAGTTCTACTGACCAACCTGTTCCACCATGTACGGTATTGTCAGGTTGTATCGTTCCGACCACAAAAACTTGATCAGCATGAGAAACAATGTGCCATAAAACTTGCACCACTTTTTGGAGATTTTCGGTCCGGGTCCAAGTACGATTCAAAACCCGACTGACATAACTTAACGACGTAGCACCAACGTTGAGTTCTTTTGCGCTCAATAGACTGGCGTTCACCGAGCGTTTTTGTTCGTGTCCTTCAAAGGTGAAATTGATATCTCGAACCCCAAATCGCTCCGCGGTCTGACCAAAAAATGCTTCTGCACCCATCGTACCACCAGAAAACAAGGTTACTTCATCCGTTGAGAGATGTGGACCTGTTTTACATAAAAGTGTGGTTGGTGCCAGTGGGATACGCGTCTCATGATGTTGTAACAATACGTTTTGATTGTCTTCTGTCAATTTAAGAACGTGAGAGACTGTTTTGGGTACCGAAGATGCTGTGCTAATCCAGACCATGCAATCATGCTCGGTGGCGATTTGCTTCCACCGTTTGATTTGTTCATCGTTCCAATCTTGATCCAAACCATCAATAATCACAATGTCTGGAACAAACTCCAACAATTCCTTGAATAACAGAATTTTCTCCTGTACATAAGGCATCGAGCAGGAACGTCCGATGACCGCATGAATCAGCCGTTGACTTTCCAAGGCTTTTCGAACCTCTACACTTTCAGTCACCGATTCGGCTTCGAGGATATGCCCTAAGGATTGCTCATAGCGTACGCGAACTGCTTGTTGAGGATTGTTTATCGAAATGTGCAGCACCATATAGGCACTCAAAAGCGACTCTAAGCCAATTAATGTACAAAGCGTCGATTTGCCAATGCCAGGTGTGGATACGACAAAACCCAGTTGCCCTTTCTCACCACAAAATTGTGGATAGATTTGGCTGACTGGGTTCGTTGAAAAGAAGTGTGACATAGTTCTTTGGGGAGGGAGGTTTGCTCCTACATAACCGAATTGGATTCGATTGGCCCCAAATCCTATGCACCGATCAAGTATTAGCCGTTGTTGTTGGCTTCTTGATGTTCTACTGTAAGGATGTCCCTGTTGTCTTCTAGATGCCTTTTTTGTCGTAAGATGTCCCTATTGTGAGATTGATACATGTCTGTTGTCATATAAATTGTTTACGTTGTCCTCTAGATGTCCCTCTTATTCAATAAAGTCCTTGCTGTCCTATAAATTTCTCTACTAGATGATCTTGCTTTTCTATAGATGCCATTGCTGTGTTAAATAACCCTGATATTGTATTCGAAGGCCTTGAACTCAT
>CAKZLX010000193.1 GCA_937127265.1 uncultured Pseudomonadota bacterium | reverse complement strand
ATGGTGGACTTCCACTTTCAGTGAAGCATGAGGGATGATTTTTCCCTGTAACTGGGTGATGGTATTGGCAAACCACCTGAAAAATCCTGCACTGTATGTGACTTCACCTTGGGACTCTCCAAATGGCTTTCCATTTTCCAAACTGATGATGGTGGCCAATTCCGTTTGGTGTTCTTCGATAGTGGTGGCCAGTTGATGAAGCAAGGTAGAGCGATGTTCGACACTGCTTTGAGACCAATCTGTAAAGGCTTGTTCACTGTGTAGGATATTTTGCTGCAACAGTGTAGTGGAGGTACGGGGTAACGTACCCAAGAGGCATCCAGTAGCAGGATTCAAGACTTTAATGATGCTTGAGGACTGGTCAAAGCGACCTGCATACCAATCTTGTAACTGTGATATGTTTAGCATCGAAACGATGGATTTAGATTTGTCACGCATTAAAAGTCATAGTCTTCACTGCCCATATCGGTGATATCGGTGGGGGCTTCAGCGGTTTCATCATCCATGCTGAGGGCACTGCTCACATTAGAGTCTTCGGTGAACACTTCTGTCCATTGGGTGTCATCACTTTGTGGGCTGAGCCAATCGGTGTTGCGACTGTCTTCAATGGCTTCTTCGAGATCTAGTACAATGTCTTCGGCTTCGATTTGAAAGTGTTCACAGGCATCTTCCAGACGCATCATGACCACTTCTTCGGTGAGTTTGATTTCATACCATTCAAAAATGCGCTCAACATCAGGGACGCGCTTTAGTATAGATTGGATTCGGACGTTGTTCAGTTTCATTGGAACTCCAAAAGACAAATCAGGTTCAAGATATTTTGAGGGATGATTTGTGTAGAAAAAGTTGAGGGTACTCAATCATATTTATCGAATCAGCAAAATTGGCAAATTATTTTTTCAAATTTCACATAAATTTATACAAAAAAAAGACATAAGGACTAGAATACATCGAAACTATCCACCAGATATTGGAGCCTTTGTGTCAGAACTTAATTCACACCAAAAATCTGTGCATCCCTATTATTTGATGATGGGTGCCTTGATTATGTGGTGGATAGTATCTGCGTTATTCTTTTGGGATCACATGGGTGATGATGCCTATATCTTTTTTCGGTATGCCGAACATTTGACTACGGGTGAGGGATTGCGGTGGAACAGTGACATGCCAGCCGTTGAGGGCTTTTCTTCTCCATTGTGGGTGTTGTGTCTGGGGGGAGGAGGTCTTTGGTTTGACATACCGAACTTTGCACGTGGCTTTGGTATGCTTTGTCTTGTGGGCACATTCTTTGAATTGTATCGTGCGATAAAGCCGTCTAGGTTTGCTGGGTTGGGGCTATGGTCTTTGTCTTTGGTGATGGGGCTACACTATTGGGGTACAGCAGGATTGGAAACGCCATTGTATTTGTGGTTGTTGTTGGCTTCGTTACCCTTGATATCAACATCTTCGGTTCATCTTTGGAATTGGATTGCCTTGGGCTTGTTGGGAATTACCCGTCCTGAAGCACCGGCACTGGTGGTACTGGTACTCTGTTTGCGGTGGTTTCGATTTCGTACTTGGTCAAACAAATACCTGTTGGCATTGGCGCCCATGCTCGGTTGGCAGTTGTTTCGGTGGTGGTATTTTGGCGATTGGTTGCCGAATACTTATTGGGCAAAGGCATCAGGGGATTTGCAGGTTCGGTTGTTGTCAGGTTGGAATTACGCGGGTTGGTTGTCGTTCCCATTGGTGATTGGGATTTGGAAGTCTACGGACAAATTGGTGTGGATACCATCAATCGCTTTGTGGGGGATTGTTGTTGCGGGTGGTGGTGACTGGATGTGGCACCATCGCTTGTTGATACCGGTATTGGGGACAGTGGTCTATTTAGGGTGGACAGTCGAAAAGCGCTGGCGGTATGCCTTGTTGGTTTCGCTGATACCGTATTGGATAAAACCATCGATGATCTGGGCGATACTGAATTGTGTATGGACAGGGGAAAGATTGCCGATTACCGAATTCCAAGAGGGAGACTTGATCGTGGTATCCGAACGATTGGCTGATGACATTCGCCAGGTTTATCCCACCGGTAGTCTGATTGCGATCAATCATGCTGGTGTCCTTCCGTACTTTCTATCCGACTATGACTTTGTGGATATGAGTGCCTTGAACGATCGATACTTAGCCCGTTTAGAGGGTGGATTACACCAAAAGTTTGATGCTGAGTATGTACTTGAACAACAACCGGATTTGGTGGTGCTCAATAGTTTTGTCGATCCCCAAACCGACACTGGTTACCAGCCTAATTATTGGGAGGGAGAGACCGCCTTATTTGTTCATCCACGTTTCAAAAAAGAATACGTTCCGATTGCCAAAGTCTGGCGTCGGGTTCGTCATGGTGGTGGATTTGCTTCGATTTGGCTCTTTCAACGACGTAAGGGTCTATGAAGGTAATTTGTAAGAGTGTAAGATTTGTATTATACTGTGTTGCAAACGTGATATAAGTCTTACGAACTGTGTTTCGTAACACAATCAAATACAATGACCTGTTGGGTGTTCCAACAATGATATTTAAAAAACGGGAGTTTTTGTGGCGAGTAGTGATTTAATTGAGATGGCAGGAACTGTCACCCAAGTGTTCCAAGGTGGAAATTTTGAAGTCGAAACAGAAGAAGGACTCAAAGTGCATGCTCACTTGGCCGGTAAGTTGCGTCGATTTCGCATTCGTGTTGTGTTGGGTGATAAAGTGACCGTCGAAGTCTCTCCCTATGATCTCACCAAAGGTCGCATCATCTTCCGTCATAAATAATTCGTTTTACGATCCGAATTATCCAGACGTCTGGAATGTCAAAACAAAGACTAACGGTCTTTGTTTTTTGTTTAGACGTGTTTGGTTTAGGCAAGCAAAGCTCTACTCTCATCGACCCAAAAAGTATTCTTCCAAATTGGGTCGTAGTCCACCGTTGTAGATGGTGGTTTCCAAGGGTTTATTCATCCGTTCAACTTTTTGGATACCCCGTCCACAGGGTTCGATACTGTTGTGTTCCATCATTCGACCTTGTTGGTAATTGCTGATCAAATCCCCAAAGTCACTGGGTTGTGGGTCCCAGTCTCGTCTCCAATTTGCCGTTGGTGAAAGAGGAGAGTCGATACTACCCAACACTAGATTGAGCAATAGGTAGAGTGGCAGAAGCCAATTGAGTCCAAAGCGCAGTGGGACTTTGATGATCGGAATCCATGTTTTACTGATCCATCGAGTACTGTATTCCCAAAGACTAACCCCTTGTTCCCAGACAATGGTCCACAAAATAATGATGCCGGGAAGGGTTTGGATATAGAAACGAATGTGTTCTTCGAGCATGGTGAGTGCACCGTGAAAGGTCATCACAAAGGGGCTGACCGAGATACCGACAGCAATTAAGGTCCACGGTTTTTTTGCAAAATAGACCCATGCCATGATCATTCCAAGGACTGCCCACTCCCAATAAAACTGGGCAATGGCTCGTCCCAGTTCCATCCCTGCATCCCGTTCCGAAGGGGGAACAACCAATTGGGTTTGTTCGAACAAGAACCAAATGGTTTTGGGCAAGTCCGAAAGTGGAGCCATTCCCCAAGTAAAGTTGGAACTGTATTCATAGGGTGGAGGATAGATTTGCAACCAGTGATATAACGACGGACGAATGTCGACTTGGGGTTCGATACCAATGGCATCAAAGACGTAGACACTAGGGGCATACTGATGACTGATGTAGAGCGGTATACCCAATGCCAGTAAACGACCGAACTTGTTGCCGAGAGAACCACGCAAACAGATGCTGCCCACCAAACCACAAAACCACGGCAATGCCCAAACGATACCACGAGTATCCGCCAGCAGGGTCATTCCCAAACCGATTCCTGCAAGGAAAGTCGGAAGCAGTCGTTGGCTTTTGATGCCCCACATCGTCCCAGTGGCACCCGCAACAAAACACAAACTCATCGCTGGGTAGGAAGAGAGTACCCGTGAAATAAAGGTCAGGGGTGCGGCAACCGATGCCAATAACAGTACTGAAATACCCATGCGTCGTCCACCGATCAGTGACCCCCACCAGTACATCAGTGCCCCGATTCCAATCTGACCAAAGACCGCTCCCATGGCCAGTCCATCAAAAACGCCTTCGGTCTGGGCAAAATAACGGGGGAGCAACATTGCAAAAGCCGAACGTTTGTTGGAGGCTCCAATTCCAAGCAGAGATTTGGTGCTTACGCCATTGCAGTATTCAATCAAGTCGGCATAGAAAATCCCCATGGCATCGGTGTGGAAGTGTGACAGCCAATCACAACAGAGAATGGTCCACATCAATCCCAGAGCAATTCCCAAGGGGACGTCCCACCATCGCAATCGCGTCGAGGAGGACAACATTGAAGGTTTACTCCATGTATCCAAGAACCTTTAATTCTTCGGAGACCTCATCATCAAAAGCATCCAGTTCCAAATCCTCATCTGATGGAATCGGGGTGATGCTGTAACTGAGGGTCATGGTTTGTTGGGCCAGTTTGCCACGCATCAGTTTGGTTTCTCGTCCATCATACTCAGGATATTCAATGTGTAATGCCGTGAGGTCGCGTTCTTTGCCATCGACCAACATGCTGATATGTACATCCTCTAAGGCACTCATGGCATCGACCGTGGTCACAAAAAAGGCTTCTCTGGAACCTCGATTCTTTGCTTCCCAAGTAAAGACCGCTGTATCTTCTGTATAGTCAACTGTCATCGGTGTCCGAGCCGTAGGGTCACTTCCGCGCCATGCTCGTTTGATACCACTGGGCACCCGTATGATGGCGGAGACTTCTTTTTTGGCGGTACGTGGTTGAGAGAGGGTGAGGCGAAACCCTAATTCAACAGGACGATCGAGTGCTTTGGAGAGTGCAGTCCGTCCTTTGAGGGTTTGTTGGTTGTTGAGGTTTTTGTTTTCATCGGGATCAACCGCAAGATCAAAGAGCGTTTCTTCTCCACCCAAAGAAGCGTATTTGAGGTCGTTGTGCAGGGAACCCCATCCATCATCTCCATAGAGCATTCGTCCAAAGGCTTGCGGCCGTTCTTTAAGGGCATCAGACTCATGCTCCTGTAACGCCCAACCTTGGGTATCAGCGATTTCAATGCCTAAGGCGTGGGCGGTTGTGGGTACCAAGTCCAGTAAGGATACGGGTTCATCATGCATACCCTTTTCAATGCCCGGCATTTTCAAAATGTAGGGGACATTCAACAGTTCATCATAAAGAGTGTGTCCATGTTCAAAATCACCATGGTCCCAAAACTCCTCTCCGTGGTCACTGAAAATGGCAACCATGGCATCTTCGGGTAGGGTTTCTAAAAATGGTGTGAGAACGTCATCGATGTACTTGAGGTTGTTGTCATAGCGATCGATGATGTATTGCTTGCCCTCTTTGCCCAGTTTACGTTTGTTGCGAAGAATCTCTGAACGCCCAAAGGAGTCACTTTTGAAGTAGTTGGGTCGTTCACCAGCAAAGGTGGTTTTATAGGACGAAGGTTCAGTGTACGGCAAGTGCATATCCATGAAGTGCAACATCATGAATACATCACGATCGTTGTATTTTTCGAGGACATCATTGGCACGATTGATTTGGACTTCTGCCAAGGGCCAGTTGATACAACGGTGACTGCTCCAATCCTTTTGCAGTTCAAAGTTGCTCGATAAATAAATGTTGCCCACCAGCATGCTGGTATACCAACCTTGTTCGGACAGTTGTCGTTGGAGGGTTGGTGCTACTCCCCACTTTTCTGGTACCGCGCCTGTGACCATCGTACGAGCAGAGGGAAGCGTCCAAGGTGCGATGGAACGACCTTCGCTATAGATACCGGCATTGGCTTTTGCCCAAGCATCCAGTTTGGGGGTTGTTTCTCTTTGATATCCATACATCGAGAGGTGATCTTGTCGTAGGGTATCGATGAAAACCCAAATGACCCGTTTGGGGTTGACTTTGGGTTGGTAGACAATCGGATCGGCAATGAAAACGTAGTCGTAATCTCTGCTGCCGTTAGGGTCACTGCTGAGGGTCAAGGTAACTTCTTGCCCAGCATACTCGGCCAAGGAAAGGTCAAGGCTTTGGTAGATACCTTCGATGGCTTCTTGGGTCAACAGGGTGGTGGTTGTGTTGTCAGTGGTGACCGAGAGAGAGAAACTGGCGCCATTAGAATGTTCAGCAGGGTCTGCCGCTTCTGAAGGGATCAGCACCAATTCACCATGAAACTTGGCATTTTCTGGTATTTGGACCGTGTAACTGACCGATGTTGGTGCGGGGAGATACAGCCCTTGACGGGTATCATCGTCAATTTGTTGCTGTCGGAGAACGTAGGCTTTGGGATCAGAAGTGTTGGTGTCGGCTAAAATCCGTTCTCTTTGTTCAGCTTTGGGGTAGTGGACAGCATATTCCCATGGTTGTGGTGGTCCGGCGTCGGGACTGCGATGCACCCGTAAAGAGTGACTGCTCATGTTCCAAGTCTGGTCACTTTTGGGAATCCGTTTGTTGAACTTCATGCCGTTGTTGGTGTTCCAAGTGTCTTCTTCGCTGTCGCGGTGTAACAGTTTCATTCCTGCGGGTGCAGAGTAGAAAAAGAGTGATCGAGAGCGAATCGGCAGGGCGGTTTCCCAAATGCGATATTCTGGTTGAGTACCCACCAAACGCCATCCACTGGTCACGGGAATGACTTCTTGTTCTTGGTAGATACTTTCTGGTAAGGCAACCGAGGCAATTTGGTCAATAGAGCGATCGAGTGGAATCGAAAGACTACTGGCAGCACCATTTTCGGCAACAGATGTTGTGGTATTGGATGGCGACGTACATCCCCACCACAGCAAACTGGCTGGTATCACAAAGCGCATTGTGAACGGAATTAATCTTGGCGACGACGTGCCAATCCCAGCAACGCCAATCCTGAGAGCAAGAAACTGCTCATGCCAGCCCCAGTACTAGAGCAACCTGCGTCAGCATTGTACTCTTCGACGGTGATGTTTTCTTCGTAGGTCGTTTCTCCACCCGGTCCACCAAGGGTCAAAACCACGCGGTAGTCACCAGCACCTTCTTCGGTGAAGTCGACTTTGGGAGACCATGCGTTGACAGAACGAATCAAGGTATCACCATTGTAGACATCCCATTGGATTTCATCAATGCAACCATAGACGGTGGTGTCTGCTTGGTTGATCATGCGTACCATTAAACCATCAACAGGTTCGTAGGTGAACAAGGTCTCAAAACCTTCTGCGGTGGTTGGTACTTCACATACCACAACCATTGCCCGTTCACGTTCAGTGTATGACCATTCATCACATTCTTCGCTTTCGCCAGAAATGGTGACGTTGATGGTGTACTGTCCTTTTTCGGTATAGGTGTGACAGGTCTCGGTCAAATCTTCGCTGGTGGCATCAAAACTGTCGCTTTGTCCATCGCCGTAGAGCCAGTCGACATTGCTAATGGCAGAAGTAGAACTCAGTTCAAAGCAGACTTCCAAGGGTACCCCACCATAGGTTTCAGTGGTGGCTTCAAAAGAGGCGTAGGGACCGTAGAGTGCAGTCATTCCTTGGATGTCGTCCCCAGTGAAAACGTTTTCGGGGTCAAAAGAGGCACAAGATGGAGCCGCCCAGAACATGTTGGCAGTGCGCAATTCTTGGTCTTCACACAGCCCAGCAGAGACTTCGTTTTCTTCGCAAGAGTGACCCATACCCCATTGGTGACCAATCTCGTGGGTGGCAACGGCTTCTAATGGTGTACCTGAACAGTCGTTTTCCAACTCGGGAGTTTGAATCCAGTTGACGTCTTTACTGAACACGATGTCAGAATCCAGATTGTATCGATAGATCTTACCATCTCGGTTGAAAGCAATCTGACCGGTAGATTGTGTGTAGGTCACACCCAATACACCACCACCCTGTTCTTCATTGGGGTCATTGTAGTAGAAAGTATTTTGTTGATCGGCGGAGTTGCGACCCAAGGCGTGATGACCTTCACGAATGCCTTCAAAAGAGACACCCAACTGACCACAGGGTGCGCCATCCAACCAGTTTTGGTAGGAATCGTTGATGACTTCAAATTGATAGGTGCTCAAGAGGTCCGTTGCACCAGGGTCGATGCTTTCGTCGATGTAATCAGACATGTACCATTGAAGCG
>CAKZLX010000192.1 GCA_937127265.1 uncultured Pseudomonadota bacterium | reverse complement strand
GTTGCTGAAGCTTCGCGACAATTCGCGGGCCAGTATCACGATTTCGGAACAATTCATCGGATAAAGCGCGGCGACGAGATCATAGACATCACGCCCGAAACGAGCTTTCAGGTTGGCGACAAAGTCGCGTTCTTCGGTTCACCGAAAGTCCATGAAAAAGTGCGTGACGAACTCAAACTCGGACGCGAAGTGCTGGATGAAGATTTGAATTTTGAACTATCCGAAGGTGGTATCTACATTGCTCTCAGTGACGATGGTGGCATGAATGGATTCTTTACTGGCGCCCTACCAATTGAAACCTTAACCGATATCACCACCCTGCCCGATGTCAATCTTCCCGAAATCGTGCAAGACTTGGTGGCCTCCGCGGCTGACCTCTATCCCCAAGAGGATGGAACCTGTTCGGCAATCTCCATCGGTTTTGAGTACACCGCAATCCCTGCCTTCTTCACTTTGGAAAGTGAATACCCCACCTCTGAGACTGACCAATAATATCATGACACCGATTTTACGCGATACAGTGACTTGGACACCATGGGGTGAACATCTTTTGTTGTTCAATCCCAAAACCCGTTCTACACTTCGCGTTAGCCACCAAGACAAGCAGTGGATAGAATCGCTTAATGGTACCCTCACCCTCGAAGAATTAGAACAAACCAGCCCAGACCCCAACCATCTATTGACAATGATCACCAGATTGTGCCGGGGTGACTTTTTGGAAAACAGTGAGTCAGTGTTTGGCTTTCTCTTTCCCAAACAACAGTTTGCCTCATGGGCACCCGCCAAGCGACAGTGGTTATCGAAGACCCTCTTTGAACACACCATACAATGGCCACTGGCGATCTCTACGGTATCTTGGTTTATCTTATTGGCAATTGTCGTGTTCATTGCCGGTGGTAGTGTAGCCATTTTCCAAAATCTACCACTGGATACTCATCCTTGGTCGATTGGTCATGACTGGGCATGGGGTAGTTTCCTCTCTTATCTAACCATCAGTCTTTGTTGGAGTATCGGCACCCTCTTACAGGCCTCTATGTCGGCTGTTCATAACCCCTCGGTCACCCTGCACCTCAAACATACCTTGGGAATTCTGCACCTCTCCAGTCACCGACACCCGATCTTTCACACCCCCATCACAACCCAGCGACAGTATGCCAGCGTTGGTATCGCAGTCTTGTTGTTGGCGATGGGACTCTGTGTCTTGATGGAATCTCTGTGGGCAAATGGGGTGGGTGGTAGTCTTGCAGTGGCACTCTTGTTAGCACTGGTGTGGGATTTGTGTCCTTTCTTTGAAACCAACGGGGCACAACTCTTAGAAACCGTAACCATTCACAAACAACGACTGCGCACCCAAGACTTCCTACGTTCTTCGTTGTTTCGCAGTCCTTTCGGTGAAGTCTCCGGTCAAACAGGTCTGCGCATCACCCTCAGTATTTGGCTGGTTTGGTTTGGGATCGCTATTCACTTGTTGGGACGATTCGTGCTTCCCCATCTGGGCACACTGTTGGTACAAACCCTACAATACCCCTTCTTGATTGGGCAAATATGGCTAGGGGGGCTCTGTCTGATCATCGCCTTTTATTACGCCTACTTACTCTTTGAGGGTTTACGACTCTCTGGAAATCTACTGGAACAATTGGTTCCCACCAAAAAGAAGCACCACATTGGTTCTCCCAGGGCAGAAGCCTACCAAGGTTGGCGAGCAGAATTTCCAATGTTGCCTTCGTTTGAACAACTCTCCAAGCCTGAACTGCATACCTTTTCGGCAGGAAGCCGTTTGGACACCCAGATTAAACCCGATAGCCTCTGGATTGTGGTCGAGGGTCAAATCGCCTTTATCTCCCCCAAGCCCGAAGGTGGTTTTGAAACCCTTTTTGAAACGCCAACCCCCGCGGTGTTGCTCAACGGTAACCTACCCCAGAAACCAGTGCTTTGGAGTGTTTCGGAAGCTTCAATACTCAGTATCCCCTACCAACCAGAAGACTGGACCACACTGGACAAACAACTGTCGGTTCTACAACAAACCCAACCTTTCGACACTTTACCCCCAACATGGCAATGGATATTGGCTACTCAAACCCAACTAATTCCATGTACAGTCGGTACAGCATTGATGCAACAAGGTCAGCGGGCCGATGCGCTCTATCTCTTGCTCGAAGGGACTTGTGCCGTCCAAACCCAAACGACCAGTGTAGAGATTCAGTCACCAGCCATTATCGGAGAGATGGGCATCCTATCCGAGTCTCCACGAAACGCCTCGGTCATCAACACCACGGATGGGCTAGCCCTACAAATCCCCGCCCACATTGTACGTCTCTGCTTACAACATCATCCTTCCTTACAGGACTGGTTTGGCAACCTGATTCAAACTCGACTTGGGGGTGAAGATGACCCTCAGTAAACTGTTGCCCATGGCTATCCTCGGTGGAGTCGCCTATACCCAACAAGATACCATCAGTTCCATCGTCGAAGCCCCGTTGGAAGCCACCAAGATTGTTCGTTGTCACATGGAAATCGGTGGACTTCAACGGGTACTGGTCATCGATACCTTAAGTGGCGATATCCCACGAGATTTAGAGTATCGGTTTTCAGATTTTGTACGACAAAATCTTCGTAGTAGCGGGACGCGAGATGTCTCCTTGGATCCTTGGGGCAATCCCTATCGCGCCAAAGTTCACCGTACGGAAATTGAAATCTGGTCTCATGGTCCTGATGAAATTGATGATACGCCTGATGATATTTGGGCGACAATTCCCTATTGATACAAAAATGAGAGTTCGCCATGCTTCTCATGTGGAGTCAAATTACCTATACAGCCTTTCAGTCGTTATGGATAACCCCTCCTCAGTCTAGCACTGAAATACTGGCTTTTCAACGACAACAACGAACCATTGAATTGGGGATTCATGCAGTAAATCTTTTAGGGGAACCGTTTCAAAATGCTTCTGACTTTGAATACTTGGCTGATATTATTCTTGCACTACACTTTTGTGCTCGCATAATCGACGATGCGCTTGATGAGGGCATGCCACT
>CAKZLX010000191.1 GCA_937127265.1 uncultured Pseudomonadota bacterium | reverse complement strand
TCGACCTTCACAGACTGGTTGGACAAAATGGAAGCCGGATACTTCCCTGGCGACAAGTCTCGTAGTTGGATGGCGGAACGTGGTAACTTGGCAAACAACCAAACGGAAGAAGATGCCAAAGATATCCGTGCCAAAATGCCCGGGAATCAACAAGAAGATATCGTCCCAAGCACTTCAACTCACCAAGTGAAAGTACGAGCTGCAGCTTCGGGAGCAGAAGGACGTATCCCCACCAAAATCATCCCTTTCAGCATGGGTTCACGGGGTGGCAGCGGTGGAGGTTCCGGGGGTGGATCTGGAACTGGTGGTTCTGGTGGTGACACCGACTCTGCTGACAAAGTACCAGACATTCCTGTTCAGATATCAACTGAAGACACCGTAGGTTCTGGCAACAATGGCGGTTCTGACTCCAGTGGAGACACAGGTTCAGGTGGTGCTGGTGATACGGATTCAAGCGGTGATACAGGCACTGGCGGAACAGGTAACGGTGGAGATCCTACAAAAACAGAAGAAAACCCTGACACCATTGTCGAACAAACGGTCAGTGAGAAAAAGCCTACTGGCGACGATCGTCCTCCAATCACTTGCACAAGTGGAGACAGCGACCAACTCTTCGAAAAAGAAGACTTTAAAGTTGCTTGTGACAATGGCTATACCATCAAAGAAATCCACCAATGGCTTTGTGATCACAATTTCTGTGATTGGAATCCTACATCTACTGACAAAACCAAAATGAAAGATGAGGAAATGACCAAGTTCTTTCCCAATACTTTCGATGTTACCAAAGTCAGTGACTCGGACAAACCTGGCACTGAAGAAAACCGGTTCTCATTTGGATTTTGTGATCGCCTGCGTCTGTTGATGACCTACTCTCAACAAAAGCATCCCGACTTGGCAGACTTCACCAATCGAATGCGCGAAGAGTCTATCCTCCAAGCCCAATTACAGTCTCAAGAACCCAAACCGTTTTTGCAAAACAGTCTACCAAAAGACCTGTTGGCAGTAGTTGACATCTTGTTTGGAACCATGGGACAACCGCCTGAATCAGTTGGTGACCAACTGTTCCCCTCCTCGTACCCTGCTTACCATGCATTTCTCAACACCCACGGTGTTTGGGGAAAAGACCAGTATTCCAAAGGTGTAGACGCTACCGTACCGGTTGAACTCAAAACAGGTGGAACCTTCACTGTCCACGCTACTTGTGACAACATTGGCGAATACATCATTGATGGCAATGTGGTCCTCACATCCAGCGACTGGACCAAAATTGAAAGCACCACAGTCGAACTAACCAAAGGAACGCACCAGATCCAAGTTAAAGGTACCAACACCGGTGGTCCTGCCAGTTTGGCGATGACCCTCACTGATTCCGAAGGAAACTTGGCGTTCTCTACTCGAGAATGGGAAAAATATGCTCCCAAGGGCAGCGAGGGTTCGGATATCTTCCCTGGCGAAAAAATCATTGCTATCCCCGAAGGTATTTGGCAGATCGTCACTGAACAGTGGGATGACAGCGTAGCTAAGCATCTCCATGTTGAAGGCGCCTATGCTGGTGAGGGCAAACATCCATTTGCGACCTTAAACACCCTAAATATTTACTCACCACACGAATTCCATATCCGCAGTTCAGATGAACAAGACAATCCACTAAACATGCTTGCAGCGGTACAAGATGACGCCGCGTTGGTGACTGGGCCTAAATTCAAAGTCAAGTTTGAGACTACTACCGCAGACAAGTTAGCCGAAGATTTTGCACCATTACCAAAGAAGAAAACAGGTCTTCCACCAAATCAATTTGGCTATAAAGGATCAGGAAAAGTAGACTCGGTCATCACTTACAATGTCTATCAGATGTCGATGAAACCAATCATTGATGTTTGGTTCAATAAGATGCACCAAATCTTAAATGACAACACCATGTTTGAAGTGGTCAAAGACTTGTATACCGGTGTCATCCCTGTCAAAGACAACGTCCCCACCCTAGACCAAGAAACCTACAAAAACATCTTGGACAAAGAAACCAAAGAAGCCACCCAAGACCAGATTGAAAGTCTACAAATCACCGGCATGCCCCAGTTCAAAGCCGAACTCAAGTTAAAAGGTGGCGAAGAACCAAAGAAAGGTGAACAAGAACAAGGTTCCAATGTTCTCTCGCTCACCCATACACACTATGGAGACGACTTTTGGGGTGGGATGACCAATGATGGAGATGTAATCACCCAACTCCATACCGTGAAAACCGGTGATACGTTTGGATCAATTGCCGAGAAGTACGGAACCCCCCTTGAAGATGCCATTTTGCTCAACCCCACATTTGACATCAACAAACTGTACTCGAAAGAAGGCCCAAGCGATGGCGACAAAATCGGAAAACGCAATCGCAACCCCAATTGGATCTTCCCTGGTGAAGGCATCTTCATCTACAAAGATGGTGCCAAAGATGGTTTCGACCCCAAAGGAACACCGGTCATCGCCAGTACCACCAGTGAAGTCACGGGGACCTATGACAAAAGCAAACTGCAATCTCCGTTTGATAAACAGTCAGATGAAAAGAACACCAGCGACTTTATCAGTGGCCACTTGGATGAGTTACAGAAAAATTTCTTGTTCATGTCCCATGAAATTGGCAAAGATGGGATGGATCAGAAAATTCCCGCTACCCAAGTAGACACCACCCCATACGTAGATCGGTTAAATTCAGCAATTACAAAGCGTCTAAAAGTCACGGGTAATATCGAACTCAAAGTCAATCAAACTTTTGAGGTGCAAGAAGCCAGTCTTAAAAAGAAGAAAATTGCCCCACCGCCTCCCCCCCAACCTGAGTCACCTACTTCCTTCATCCACACCCATTACAGCGAAGACTTTTGGAACGGGTTGGCCAACGACAACAAGGCAATTACACAATTACACATTGTCAAAGAAGGTGAAACACTGGACTCCATTGCCAAACAGCACGGCACCACCTTCGACGATGCACTGGCTCTCAACCCAACTCGCAAACCAGACAACCTAGCCGCAGGTGAAGGTGTCTTTGTTCTGCAAGATGGCGCCAAGGGCTTTACGGACCCCAAAGGAAAGCCCGTCATTGCCAGCACCACCAGTGAAGTCAAGGCAACCTACAACAAAAGTGAATTGCCCATACCCTTCAAAGATCAAGATGATCAGACCAACCAAGTCGCCTTCCTCGAAGGACATCTGGACTCGTTGCAAAAGACACATTTGCGCATGGCACAAGAGATTGGTGAAGACGCGGTAAAGAATCAGTTATCGGCCACCCAAGTCGACCGTGCACCCTACGTTGAACGCCTAAACAACGCCATCACACAACGTCTGCGGATTACTGGCAACATGGATTTCGAGGTGCGTCAAACGTTCCAGGTTCACGAAGTCGAAATCAAAACAAAAGTACCGCCACCTGAACCAGTGATCGACAAGCCTCCTGTTGAAGGTCCAGTTATTAACGATCCACAACCCACACCCGACGATCCAAATCCAGATACGCCGACCCCGTCAATCATTACCGAGCAAGAGGCCCAAAAAGACAAACGGACCATTAAAGCCCAGCGAATCACCCTTTCTGACTTGGGCACCAAACAAAAGGCCAAAGTGGCTGGTGCATCCAAAGTTAAAGCTGCGGCCAAAGCCACCGGTGCTATTATTCGTGGTTCTATGTTCCGAGCAGTTCCAGACAAGCAACGAAAACAGATTGAGAAGATGACTGCTGCTCTCGATGGTTTGAGTGTGATGAAGTTTGTCGAGTTTGTCTTGCGAACCAATGATTACCATACACAGATTGGATACGGAAAACGCAAACTGCTTGACATTGATGCGTTACAAAGTAAAGTCAAGGAAACCGAAACTTCCGAGCCAGCACAAATCGAAAAAACTGTGGATATGTTGGTCACCTTCTATGCCAAACCCAATACACCACAAGTTGACCCTATCCAAACGATCCATGACAAATACTCTTCTATCGTTGATGGTTTGTTGCAGATGTATACAGAACAGTTGTTGGCACAATTGGACGAAACAGATGTTGATGATGAAGTAGAACGGCAAAAAATCCTGAACGAAGTCAAAGCTTTGAAAGTGCTTGCAGACACTGAGGTTATTGTCGATGACGACAGTCTTACCTCAAAAAAACGCTTCTTGGATGCCAATGGAAAAGAAGCAAAGCCACCTTCTCAAACCGAAACGTTTGAAGGACCGTTAGCCGGTCTGGCCACCATTGTTCAATCTTTACGTCAACAAGGGATGAGCAACACCCAAATCTACCAACAGTTAGGTGATGCAGATCTCAACAACAATGTCACTAGTCAGAAGAACAGTCGTGCTCGTCAGGCAGGTGGTCGAAGTAGTGTTGACAACATGCTCGACAAAAAAGCAGGTAAAGACATTCCTTCAAAAAGAGGCAACGCAACAGGTGGTAAAGTTGCTGCGGGTGGAAAAAAGACGCCAGGTGGTGGAAAGCAAGTTCTCCGAAAAGCCAAAAAAGGAAAAGAAAAAGAACAAAAAGAACAGCCGATTCAAATACAAGAAAATGAAGGTCGAGTCATAAAAGCCAAAGAATTGGCACTGCTTCCACCCAACCTTGCTAAACAAGCCAAAGAACAACGCATCCGAATTCTCCGTGGAAAGCGCGCAGCCAAAGCCTGTGCTCAACAACATGCGGTTGCCTTTGCGATTGGTAAATTAATCGTACTCGGCCCCAAAGTCAGTCGGCACACTTTCATTCACGAAGTAGCTCATGCACTCAATGACGGTAAAGTGACCAATGAAGGCAAAGAAGAAAAACGAGCCGACAAGGTAGCCGACAGTGCCACTAAAAAGAACAAGGTCAAACTCACCCGTGCCAGAAAAACCAATTACAAAGTCCGAAAAGGCGACACCTTAAAGAAACTAGCCAAACGGTATCGTGTGTCACTAAAGCGTCTTATCCTTGCCAACCCCCAGTTTGCTTTGGCGCTATTGCGGACCCGTAAGCGCAATAACAATGACAAAATCGGTCGTGCTGGACGCAACCCCAATTGGATCTATCCCAACGAACGATTGTTCATTCCCGGCAAAGGCATTGCACTGGGTAAAAAGTTACGAAAGTTACTCCGTCGTCGTCGATCTATGCTTCGGCGTATTGGAAGATTACAGGGCATCATCAAAAGACTGCGCATAGTCAATGGAAAGTTTGAAAAGAAACACCGCCTGTTAATCAAATTACGTAGACAGTTACGAAAGTTGCGTCGTCGTATCAAGTCTCTTCGCAAAAGAATTAGAGATCCCCGTTTGCTACGAGGTCTCACCAAGCGTGAACGCCGCATCATTGCACAGTTTCCAAGAAGAAAACAAAAAATCGTTGCCAGATTACTCCGAAAATTGCGCGCATGGAGGAAACGACGACGCAAATTCATTCGCCAACGAAAGGCTTGGGCTCTCAAAGTACGTCGCTTGATCAAAAAAGTCCGTCGTCACCGCAGTCGTAAAAATCGTCGACGATTACGCAAGGCTCGTCGGGTATTACAAAATCGCAGACGACGAGTCAGCAAAGCCCATCGACGAATTCGTCGAATCATTCGGGCGTTGCGAAAGCAAGGATTCAAACTCAGGTTGCCCAAAAAATATCGTTTGAGAAAGGTTAGTCGAACCAAAGCCAAGCGCCGGTTAAGCAAACGCCAGTTACGTCTGCGCCGTTTCGTTGCTCGTCGTCGTGCTTTTCTACGTCGTTTGCGTAAATTACTCCTCAGCTTGAAGCGACTGCGTCGCATTCGTTTACCCTTCTATAAAAAATTCTCTCTCTTCCGTAAAGTCTATCGAAAGATAGCACGCCTCAACAGACGTCTACGAAAGTTTGGTGGTCGTTGGAAAAAAGGCTTACGGGGAATGAGAGCCCGTGAGCGTAAACTGTTCCGTCTATTGCCCAAGAAGTCACAACGAAAGGTTGCCAGACTGTTGCGCATACTCAAAAAACGACGAAAACAAACGCGATCGGCACGAAGACGACTGCGCAGAGAACAAAAAAGATTCCGCGTACTCAATCGTAAACTGGCCAAACGACGTACCGCCAAACTGCGTCGTCGTTTGAGAAGCACACGGCGTCGTTTAGGCAAATGGAAACGGATAGTTCGCATACGTCACGGTCGCGTTCGAAAACGTATACGTCAAATTCGAACCTACTTTGCCGGACTACAAATCCCAAGGTTGGCCATAGCACGAGGGTCTCGAGGTCCAGGACGTAAAAAGGCTGTATTCCGTTCCTTGCTGGCCTTATTGGCACGAGTCCAAAAGAAACCCACTAAAGCCCAACGCAAGAACCGTGCCAAATTTGAGGGCAAATTTCTCAAAGCCATCTTGCGTCGTGCCAAGAAGTCCAAAAAAGGATTCCACTTTGTTGGTTTTGACAAAGGCATTGACGGGTTGCCACTACTCTTTATCCACAAAAAGAAAATACCCGGTGCTGCAATCAAGATTCTACGAAAGAAGGCAGCCAAAAAACAAATCTTGCGAGGACGTTTGCGTTTCCGCAACGGTCGATTTGTATTCAAAATGCGCAGCAACAATGTTGGAAAATTGCGTCAAAACCTCAAAAAGTACTTTGGATCAAATGCACTTTCTGTGTTTGTGATGCCTCCAAACGTTGAAGAGCTAGAGAAACGTCTACGAGGACGAAAAACCGAATCGGAAGAAAAAATCAATATGCGTTTAAGTAAGGCAAATGAGGAGTTAGGTTACGCGGACCAATTCGATTTTGTTTTGGTAAACAACCAACTAGAAAGAGCCATAGAAGAAGCAAAAGAGAAAATTAGTAGCTTTATTGAGTCATGAAGATAGGTTTGTATTTCGGCACGTTTAACCCAATTCACGTGGGGCATTTAATTATTGCTAACCACATGGTAAGCTACACCGATTTAGACCAAGTATGGCTGGTGGTGTCTCCTCAAAATCCGCTTAAAAAGAAAGAGAGTTTGCTTGCCGACTATCATCGTTTAGAGCTGATAAACAGAGCCATTTACGTCAACCCTTCTTTACGCGCTTCTGATATAGAATTTAACCTTGAAAAGCCTTCATATACTAGTGTTACCTTAGCGTACATTCAAGATAAATTTCTTATGCATGAATTTGCCTTGATTATGGGTGAAGACAATCTAAGAACTTTTCATAAATGGCGCAATTACGAGAGTATTTTAAATAATCACGAGCTGTTTGTTTATCCGCGAATCTTAACAGAGCAAGAGTTAAACGAGGGTGCTCAAAAAACCGCAGCTAAGCCTGCCATTGCTAATCACCCAAATGTAAAAATGACTGACGCTCCCATTATGAAAGTATCGGCTAGCTTTATCCGCAGATCCATTAAAGACGGGCACGATGTGCGTTACTTATTAAC
>CAKZLX010000190.1 GCA_937127265.1 uncultured Pseudomonadota bacterium | reverse complement strand
TAATCGGTGCGAACCTTGAATTGATCAAACCACTTGGACTGATCTTCCCCAAATTGTTGGAAGATTTTATCGGTGGTCGGTACTTGGAAAAATTGTAGAGCATCGGTTTTCTTTCCAAAAAATGCGACCTTGCCCCCTTTGACCATCGCCAACAAATTGTCGACTTGGTTGATAATCCCATCCGTCAGATCGTGGGTAACCAAAAATACAATCCGACCCTTATCAGCCAAACCGCGTACCAATTTCACAATATCTTGGGATGCACGGGGATCCAATCCACTGGTGGGTTCATCCAAGAATAAAATCTTGGTATTTTGGGATAACAACTCTTGTCCGAGGTTGACCCGTTTCCGTTGCCCACCAGAGACTCCTCTTTTAAGAGCATCACCAATTCGAGAGTCACGAATGTGCACAATATCCAACTCTTGTAAAACTCTTTCGACTTGTTGCTGGATTTCCTCGTCAGAACAATCGGCGGACAATCGCAAGCGACCAGAATAAAACAAGGCTTCTTCTACGGTAAGTTCAGGAAGAACCAAATCATCTTGGGGTACAATTCCAATCAGCGAACGATCCTCTTGCAACAGTTTGTGAAAATTGAAACCATTTAAAGCCACCCGACCAGAATCCGCAGGTGCCACACCATTAATGGCATTCAACAAGGTTGTTTTGCCACATCCCGAAGGACCAATCAAAGCGATGAGTTCACCACCAAAAATACTAAAATTCACATCTTGTAGCAAGGTGACGGCACCAATCTTTCGTTGTACATCCTGTACACTGAGTGTGAGCATCGTTGACGGTTCAGAAATCGTGATCGAATCTTTCTCCACAGTCAAGGTGACGGAGCCGATTTGAAACTGGTCACCAATCGACAGCACCATCCGTTGTACGGGTACATCTTTATACCAAACGGGGCGTTTTGACTGTTCGGCAAGCAACACCAGTTTACCACCCTCCTTTTGGATATAAGCATGTAACGGTTCAACCCGTGGATCAAACAACACCAAGTCACAAGCCCCACCCGAACCAATCAAAATCAGTTCATCATCATGGGTATTGATTCGTCCATGCTCGGCACTGGAGAAAAATCCGTACTTGTAAAAGAAGGAAGATGCCAGCCATTTGTCAATACCGAGTAATTGACAAACATCGTAAATCCGAATCAACTGCATGTGACGACGACTTGGTTTAGGCTCATCCCGCACCAAAGCCAACAACACTTCAACCAAAGCCAAACATAAATCTTGCCCATGGGTGCCCATGAAGTCCAACAAACTTTCCACCGACCAATTTTCAGCGTATTTCTGTTTGATTTGTTCGGCGACCCGACTGGATTCAAACTCTAGTTTGGACAATTGCGATTGGGTAAAAATGGCACCTTCAAAGGCCAACTTTTCCTCAAAAGAAAGCACGTTCCTGTATTTAGGGTGCAACTCGCGTTCGACCACATTTTGCACTGCGCTAGTGTCCAAGTGAACCGTTTCTTGTAAAAAAGAAACCAATGTCTGTTGTTGCCGGGCATTCAACTGACGCATCTGTAAGACAAAAAGAGCCGTATCAATAATTCTTGATGCCAGCTCTTCTTGGGTTTCATCCGTGGGAACGGTCACAATAACCTCAATGGGTGATTAGCGATAAGTAACGGCGAGAGCCACACCTGCACCTTTACCTTCACCTTCCTTCTTGCTTTTACCTTCCTTCAACTTGGTGGCTTGAACAGCAACGTAATAGGTTTGGGTTTCAACCGGCTTATAGACGATCGTTGGTTCACGTGAATTGGATTCATCCCGCAACAATTCTTTGCCATCCAAGTCATGCAAAATCAAATCAATGTTCTCTGCACCCTTGTCGGCACATACTTGCAACTTGTACTCGTTACCAGCATACAAGGTCAACAAGTATACACGATGTTCTTCTTCTTTGAGGGTCGTTGTAGTCGCTGTACGAACTGCCCAACCGTCACTATAGCCAGCCCAGATTTTGTCGGTCAAACAACTTTCCGCTGCTTCTTCCGTTGCGTAAGCCGCTGCCCCAAAGAGTAAGCCAAAGCCTGCTAATAGTGTGGGTAATGTAAATCGCATCGTAAACTCCTATAGCATTGACAAGACGTCAGATGTTGAACTGTTGATTTGTTTTACATCATCGGCACTCATCGTGTCTTTTTCAGCAATTTTTTTCAAATCATTCAAGACGGTGGTCAATTTTGTCACCACTTGATCCGGTGCTTTATTGCGACCTTCACGTTCTACGTACTTCAAGAAATACTCAACTACACGAGGTTGTTTGAGTAACTGACCGGCAACCTCAAACTTATTTTCTTTAACGATCGCTGCCGAAACCAAGTTGGCACCTTCCAACCATGAACCTGCTTGAATCAACGGAACAACCCATTCGCCAGCTTCGTATTCCAGTTCGGAAACCATCACACCAGACAATTCATCCATCTCTTTCAACAAATCATCTTCATTGATAGCGTCATTGGTAATCTGTGTGCCCAAATCAGCAATCGTGGCTTGGATATCGTCACCAGCGCCCAAGCCTTTAAAACCAGCCTTCAAAGACTCCAAACGAGCCAACTTTGATTCTTTAGAGGATGTTTTCACCGTAAGAACCAAATCAGCCAAAATGACGCCTGTTCGGACGGCCAAGTTGTCTTTATCAGCAACGGTCATCTCAATTTTACGATTGGCATCCACCAATGCAGCCAAATCACTGCTAAGTCCAGCATTTTTCAAGGACTTCTGCATTTCAGCTGGAGACGGAACCAAAGCAACTTCTTCAGCCGCCTTTTGCAATTCTGCCAAATCCAACTTTTTCATTTGCTTAGCGGGAGCATCCGTTTTTGCTTCTGTTTTTGTTTCTGCTTTTGGCTCTTCGATTGGGGTATCGCCACCTGAACAAGCGACCATAAATCCAAGAAGAGAACCGACAAACAATTTTTGTACCATTGGCTATGACCTCATCTATTAGTGTGTAAACAAATTAAACTTTTTAAGACTGGTAAACATCCTATCTGATTCTAGGTATTTTGGCATGGGGATTCTCACACCGATCTGTTTACAGCTCTTCATATAACACGTTCCTATCTTTTAACGCAGTTGTGCCTGAACAACCACACCGCCTTTTCGTGTGTGGATCTCTACCGTCAATCCCAATGCCAACATCATCCGCCGCAATTCTTCTTCGCTACGACGAATCATCGGCCAGCGAAAGAAATCATTAAATAAGGCTTGATCATCTGTCGGCAGAACACCTGACAATAAAATCGAACCTTGGGGATGCAAAAATTCTTTGGCACTTGTCAACAACGACACCAAGTACCTATCGGGCAAATAATTCATCAATCCATTGATCACCAATAATCGTTGTGATTGTGACGGGACATCCTTAGGTAACAGTGGCTCATCCCCAATCACAGCCCCCAACAATGAAGGTAGTCGATGCGTTTTGAGAGAGAGTTTTCCCATCCGAGACGTCAGTGCAAATTGAATGTGGTAAATCGTTCGAGGGTCGGTATAGACCATGTGCACATCGCTTTGGATACGGGCTACCGTGTTTAAAATCTGACTGAGCACCACACCAATCGCATCGTAAATCAGGGTAATATCAGAGGCTTCCTGCTCTGTTCCCAACTCTTGTTTAATGATATCTGCCGTTAGATCATGTCGTGCGCGATAAGCCACCAAAGTTGGCATTTCCCAAAGAATCTGATCAATCCAGTTCAAGACAACCTGTCGAGCATTCCACAGTTCAGGTTCACGATGGGTATTAAAAATGTGTAAAATCACATCAACCGATTCTAACGATTGCTCCCCTTGTACTTTGACAAAAGGGAGTTCGCCCAAAATAGAACCAATAAAAATCTTGTAGGCATTGGCACCGACCTCATTGCGCTTCTCCAAGTCCAACAATTCCATTAGCATGTGCTGCACTTCCACAAAGAAACTTTCCAACTTGGGACGAACCCGTTGATAGATGGCACCTTGGGTGACTTTTAATTGTTCCGTCAATGTATTGATCTCTGCCCGACGTTTATCAAAAGGCATGTCACTTGAAACATCGAGTTTGGATATCTCAGCCGAAACAGTTTGGATTTGTTCGGTCAATTCGTTTTGCAATCCACGCACGAAATTTTGTAAACGATCTTTTATGTCCAAGGTTTGAATCTTCATTAAGGAAATCAAAGCATCATCGTTGCTATCAAACACTTGATTTTGAATGGCTCGCTTTGAGGAGTTTACCAGCCTCATCGCCAACAAGGCTCCCAGTGCTTTATAAAAACGTGCGGCTAATGGTGGGGACTCAGAAAACACCTTCTCCATGCTCGATACACTTACCGCCCAACAAACAACCGATTCTTTTGCCACAATCGATGCCGTTCGTTTATTACTCAATAAAAAGGACATCTCTCCGATTAGATCCCCTTCTCCCAGAATGACCTCACTTCCTCCACCGATGATCACTGTGGCTTTACCTGAACGGATCAAGTACACATCATCATCAGACTCATCATCCTCCACCAAGATATCTTGCTTGGGTTCGAAACGATGTTCGGTGATCGCCCAGTTATACTGCTGATAGATTTCTTCAAAAATGGAGACCAATATATTCTTGGCAGACATACAATCACCCTGGGTATTCTAAACGACGGTGTCTTGACGAGTGTCAATCTATGTTTATAAGATAAGTAGTTTGCGTGTGACAGTGTAATGTAAATCCACGCCTCTGACCAAACCCAAAACTTGAGAGTACACAATGACCAGTGAAGAACTCGAATCAATCATTCAAGAATTCCTTGTTGATTTACGCACAGAAGAGGACGACAAGGTGAGTGCCATCACCACCAAAGTTCTAACATTAGCAGAAACTGCAGGTATCAACACTGTACACAACCACTTGGATTCCATTAAAAAAGAAGAAGTCTTAACTGTACAATGGATTATTGAAGACATCATGGAAGAATTAATTCCACCGACCAATGAAGTTGAGGAGGAAGAAGAAGACGATCCAACAAAACGAGAACTGCGTGAATCCGAACTGCAAATGATGTCGCAAGTCCCACAACAAGGGCTGGTTCTATTCAAATCCAAAGTCGATACCCGTTGGGTCTTAATGCAGATTGACCCTTACACTGGCCAACTAATGGGCAAACAAGAATTGGACGATCAAAAAGGACAGGAAATCTTTCAAAAGATGAATGGCGGTCCACGGTTTTAACAGTACAATCTTAAACCGCTGGGACTTTCAGTAACAAAAGGCATCAAATAAACGATGCCTTTTTTTATGTTCAAAGGATGCTTGTAGCAACATGTTTTGAGACACCAATTTTAACACACCAACAGTGGCATCTAGTTTAACGCGCTCGGAGCAACATCCAACTTTAATGTGCTTTCAGCAACATCTAGTTTAATGTGCTGTTTGGGGCACAGTTTCCACTTCTTCTTCGAGGCTTGGTGGATTGACAGCATACCAAATGACCCCAACAATGACATAAAACAACCCTTGTACAAACAATACCTGTGGCCACATTTGCAAGGGGGCAATTACATAGGCCGTAAGAACATTCACACCTTGAAAAATGTTGAGTGCCATGTTTTTATGCAATTTGATTTTGGGCAACTTGACACTGCTAACCATCGCAATCGAGGCCAGAAATAAAAAGAAAGGAACGATCGCCATAGTTTCATCTTGCCATTGAAAATGTTTCCAGGTCAAAAAACCGGAAGCAGAAATTGCCCCCATAAAAGTTGTGGGGATTCCATAAAACATCAAGTGCCCCATCGGTGGCTCTGATACATTAAACCGAGCCAAACGAGCTGCTGTCGCCACGACAAAGGTGACGCATCCCGTCTGCAACCACAGTGTATTGACCATCTCGTTATCAGCCAAACCAAAATAAAACAGTGCTGACGGTGCAATCCCAAACGACACAAAGTCGGCAAAAGAATCCAACTGTGCACCAAAAGGAGAACTGGCATTCAGCAATCGAGCGAAGGTGCCGTCCAACTTATCCAACAACACACCCCACAAAACCATCCAAGCCGCCAATTCTAGGTTTCCGTGGATTGAATTGACCACAGAAGCCAATCCCAGCACTAAGGAAAATGCCGTACAGCCATTCGGAACCAGATATTTCAATTTGTCCATGTTGTCCCCTTGCGATTGATAAATAAAGGAATACTGCACTATAACTTACGATCGGCAATACACAATCCACAAACACAATTTGTAACACAATGATGACATTGAAAGCTTTCTTTACACTACAACGTCCATTGCTAGTCGGTTATAAGAAACACTCAACCATCGGAGAGAAGATGTTTTTTGAAAGACTATACACCCTTTGCCAAGAAGCCAAGACGATTTTATTAACCGGCCCCCAATCTTTAGATGGAGACAGTATCGGTGCCTGCTTGGCACTCCATGATATGATCGCCCAGTTTTCAGCAGCCCAGATTGATGTCTCTGGAATTCCCACACACCAATATGTACATCTCGAAGGTCTTCACTCCTGGAAACCGGATGCCAACCTACGTCCACAATATGACCTAGCAATCGTTGTTGATGGCGATTGCTTTCGTTTAGCCCCAACCGTGGAACAGGCTTTTAATACCGCTACACATACGGTGCTGATTGATCACCACAAAAGTACCGACACCCAAACCTACGCTTTGGCTTGGTTGGAACCAACTGCCGTGAGTACTTGTTCAATGATTTATACCCTTTTGGAAGCGTGGAACTGTACACTGACTCCAAAGATTGCCGAAGCGATTTACGTGGGGTTGTTGTTTGACACCGGTGGTTTTCAACACAGCAACACCAACCCAGAAACTCTGCGTTTGGCAGCACACTTGATGGAGCAAGGCTTTGATGCCAATCGAACCTACATCAAAGTGGTCAAAGAAAAGCGGCCCCAAGGTTGGAAATTACAAAGTGCAATGTTCCAAAACAGCATTTTACATGCCAATGGCCAAGTACACATCGCTTGGATTCCCCATACCACCATGGAAGAACTAGGATGTGATGGTGGTGATTTGGAAGGATTGGTCAATGACTTGCGGTGTACGGCGGGGGTCGACTTTGCTGCACTAATCGTTGGGTTGGATGAACACAACCATAAAGTCTCGTTGAGATCCAACCCCTCATTTGGAGAACATACCGGAATTGATTGTTCAGCACTGGCACAAACCTTATCCACTCGTGGAGGCGGACATGTTCGGGCATCTGGTGCACGACTGACAATGTCGCTGACAGAAAGCATCGATCATGTCACCCGTATCAGTCTTCAATTTGTCCAATCGACTATCGAGGGTGGGTAGACAATGAGACGGAGACGCCAAATTGAAGGTCCTATTCAGACAACCGTAAACCAACATCCAATTGAACTAGAGGCACCACAGAGCAGTGTTGCTTCTGATTCACTGGTAGAGTGTAATCAGCAGACACCCACTGGCTGTGGCTCTCAGGGTAGTTGTGGCACTTGTATGATCGTGGTGAATGGAAAGCCCCGTTTGGCTTGTACACTCCGCACCAAAAGTTTGCACCAAAAGAGTGTACAAACCGTACATGGAATACCAAAGGCAGAACGATCTAGAATTCTGGATGCCTTGGTGAAACATGGTGCGACTCAATGTGGCTATTGTCTACCCAGTATTGTCTTGGAAACCTATACCCTGCTACAAAACATCCCCTCACCAACTAAAGACGACATTGCCAAAGCATTGAGCATTCATTCTTGTCGTTGTTTGTCTGCCGATATCTTTGTCAACGCCATTTTTAGTCTCACCACAGATACGTCGGATGGACTCACCGATGGAGTCCACCTCAATCCTGAACGTTTATTCAATCAAAGCACATCACAGATCCCCACTGCCCAATCAGACCTACAGATTGCAGTACCCATTTTAGGGTCAAAACTCAACGAAATACCTGTTGTTGCTGATGGTGTGATTCTCTTCTTGCGTAAGGATCACCCCACCACACCGATCTTTGAACAGACTCCGACACTACAAGGTTTCATTGTCGCCCCAGCAAATCGACCTTGGCTCATCACAGAAACCCAAAACGCACTCCATTTAGAACCGAGTACCCACAGTTTACACTGGACCAAACAATCCTACACACAAACTTTTCTACCGATTGATCCAGCACCACTAGAACCAGAAGTTTGCCTTGTCTTTGACAATCAAATTCATGTGAACGGTCTTCAATCGGCTTCTTTGTCTGCTGAACACCATGGTTACACCATCCACAACCACCCTGTTGGCGGGTCTTTTGGTGGAAGAACTTGGACAAAACATGTCGACTGGGGCAAATGGTTATACCAAACAACCAACAAACCGATCTCTTTGCGGATGTCGATGAGACAAATGCTGTTACTTCGAGAGAAGTCACCCTTTGTGGGGATTCACACGACAGACAATAGTCTTTCTCTTTGTATCGAACCACTTGCTCATTTAACGGACTGGTCAAACGAAGTGTTGAATTTAGCGAACCGTTTATTGAATACGGCACCATCCTCATTTCATGGATTGCCCCATTCATTTTCCTTACAACCAACTTCAATCAGTCATCTTCCACAACAACCTTCTGCATCTCGTACACAACAAGTCTTCGCGTGGCTGTTACACCACTATACACAGTTACAAAAAGGGTCTGTTTGGCAAAATAAAGCTTCATGGGCAAATCGTCTTGGTGAACAATGGAATCTACCCCAGTCATGGTTCAACACTGTTCAACAGCATCAACAAATGGAGCAGTCTCACCGTGGATGGGGATTCTCAGCCATTCCCACACACCAACACTACTTGCCACAGGCGATGACTTGCACAGTGCACATTGAAAACAATACGGCTGAAATTCACTTGGGGATTCCCGAAGCAGATGGTTTTCTCAGCACCACCTTGGCACAACTAGCCCAACAACATACCAACATTCCCTTATCAAATATCCAATACATCTGTACTGGTCCTCACCCTGGACCTCATGTTGATGCCAGTCTGTTACGTATCCATGCCATACAGGCACTCGAACAATGCCTAAAACAATATACGACCAGCGAATCTATTCAAACACTGTGCTCATCACATCAAACAGTAACGATTCAGGGAAATGCTTGTAGCGTGGTGGTGGAAATCGATGAGAAAGGAACGCTGCTTGAATGTTGGATTGAATTGGAAGTCGGTCAGCACACCTCTTTGGCAAACCTGCGCTCTACACTTTCTGGACGATGGTTGCGCTCCTTGGGTAGGGAGTATTCTCTCTATAAAAACGATCTACTCTCTCCTTTATATAAAGACCTGCACACCCTCAAAGCCAAAGACACTCCCATCGTACATTGGAACCTCCACACAACAACCACCCGTCCACTGCCATGGATGATGTTGGATGGTGCAATCATCGGAGCACTTCAAGATGCTCGCTCCAAAGTTGGTATCGCGCACCACAGTATTCCATTTGAGAAAGTACGCTAATTGTGAAAAGGGAACGATTATGTGATACGATGCTTACAAAACCCGTAATATTATAGGCCCAGTATGCCCGCTTCAAATGACAACACTTCTGATACGGTAGCGATTGCTCGTCCATCGGTCCCCACACCACAACCCAATGCCACCAATACAAATCAACGTATATTGGCCGATCGATATGT
>CAKZLX010000189.1 GCA_937127265.1 uncultured Pseudomonadota bacterium | reverse complement strand
TTTGAATGGCAGCAAAGCAATCTGCAGTACGGGGGCGAATTCGATGCATAGCGTCCAAGTGGGATGTGTTATGTACTTGTATCTCATTTTGATAAAAATACGATAGGAAGAGTTTCATGAATCGACTACATCAAGCATTATTAGTCTGTAATATCCTTGTGATGCTATCGATGATTTGGGCTGTGTATCATCAGCCACCCAGTTCTACCCAGTATGTTTTGACTCCTTTTTACCAAACGGTACCCGAAGGCGGTACTTGGACAGTTGCCGAAGTGGAAGTCTTGGGAGGGGAGATGCCCAATGCATTGGAAGCAAGGGATATGGCCAATGGTTATGCCAGACTAGGATCGACACTCAGTGTTGATGATGTCATCAAGGGAATCGATGGCTTAGCAGAGTCCGACTATCCCCTCAGTTCATCACAACAAGCCGAGATTCAACAAGAAGTACAACGTCTCCTTGATGATCGTCGACAAATTATGACCGTCCAGCAAGAGTTGATTCAGTTGGAACGTCGTTTGTCCATGCAAGCCAACAAGTGGGGTCTACAGCCATGAAGACCCAAACGTACATCATGACATTTGGATTGTTGCTGTTGCTCTGTGGACAAGGGTTTGTTTATTGGACCTTGACAGCAGTGCCATCTGGGAACACCATTCGAACCTTGCCGATTTTGAATCCAGTATCCTTGCAAATGGAACGGTCCATGCGAAATGGAGAACCCTCTTTGAACCTTCATCGCATGATGGATCAAGTGTTGCGTATGGATACCACCAACCTCTCCAAGTCTGAATTGGAAACGTTTCAGCAGGATCGACAACAGATGCTTTCCTTGCGCGATCAACGTCATGCTCTCAATGTGAAACTGATGGAGAGTGGGGTGCGCTTATTGCAAATATTAACCCCTGAACAATGGGCGGTGGTGCAATCTCATCGAGATCAAATCCAAGCCACCTATGAGTTGCAGGCGATGCAAAAACTACTCGATAGGTGGACGGTTAACGAGTAGTTCTCTGTTCTAGCAAGCGCGACCAAACCTTGACTTCTCCAATACGTTGCTGGTGTAGCAAACGTTCTTGCCAAGCGACCTGCACCGTGTTCGGTGGCAACTGCTCAATTAATTGCCTCGTTTGGACTTGCATTTGCAGGCGTTGTTGAACACCTTTGGTCAAGTAGGCTTGTTGTTCTTGGTGCCATGTTGAAAGGCGTTGTCGTTCTGGTGGGGAAAGGTGTGAATGCAATACATCAAGTAGTGTGAAGGGAGGGCGATCGTGGTGTCCGATTGTGGACAGCCCCAATTCCGGAGTGTGGATCAAGGGAGGAACATAGACGTGACTAACGCGTTCGGTGGGCAATGAATGTTGATGAGCAAACAGTAGGGCAAACAACAATCCAAGTTGCAGAAGGATTCGGTTCATTGTTCAGTACCAACTTGTTCGATTAACGCTTGCCAGTATTGGGCTTCGATGCCTTCCACAGAATCCGTGTTTCGACGAGCACGAATACGGGCCTGTTCTGCTGGTGTCAGTCGTTGATAGACTTCAAGGGCCAGTGTATTCAACTGGTATTCGATTTGTTTGAGGTTTTCCTCGGCGCTTAACAGGGCGGTTTGGGTTTGTTGCATCTGTTGTAGCATTTGTCGTTTCTCGGTAGTATCAATCAATTCAGGGTGGGCATGGAGATACCGAATAATATCTTCTACGGTGACCGTTCCACCATCACGTTGAAAGACCAGTTGACTTCGGTTCTCGACCGCATTGGGGGCATGGATATCCTCTAGGCGATCGCTTTCATTAAAAATCGTAACCAAGGGTGAGTCAGACCATCCGATCCAACGAAACAACAATAGAACGACCAATCCTAGATTTAGAACTTCGAGTATTGTGCGTAATGTTTCTGTGTACTTGGTGTTCATTGCGAGTGCACTTTGTATAAAAGTTGTTGGGCGTCCTGACCGAGTTTGTCGGACAATTGGTCGATTTCAGATTGTTGTTCGGCGAAAGAGACCCGCAGTGTATAGATGGTTTCCAGTTGTTTGGGGTCGATGGAGATGGTTGGATTGGCGAGCAAGCCACGGGCTATGTCATCGGCAGTCAAGGGCACAATGCTGGTGGTAACCGGTGAGATCCCAACCCGTGGTGCTTGACGGATGGTGATGGTTGTTGGCTTGAATACCCAATGGATATAGCCCAAGGCAAGCAAGATGATCACTGATCCAAGACCGCGCATCATGGCTTACCCTTCTTGAAATCCCGATCGTAAGTGGTGACTCAAAGACATAATCCGCGCATTTTTGGCGACCATGACAATCTTTTTAGCGCCAATATGTTGAATGACAGATTCTAAAATCGGTGGTTCTCCAGGCGGTGGACGTAAGAGAATACAATCACTCGAAGAACCAGACCCCAACCAACCAAGGTGAGGAAAGCCCAAGGCTCGTCCAGCATGTCTGGTAATACCCAGTATTGCTTCGGGAATGGTGAGTCCTTGTACTAGACAAGACAATGTTGCACAGGTCCAAAGATCGTGGATGGGGGAGGAGCCAGGATTCAGATCGGTAGCCACCGCCATCGGTACTCCAGCCTCCCGAAGCAGTGCAGTGGGGGGAGGGGTGTCTTTGAGGTAGAGTTGTGCGCCCGGTAAAATAGTGGCTACAGTACCACACTCTGAGAGTACTGAAATATCTTCTTCTGTACAGCGTTCGAGGTGATCGACTGTGGTTGCGCCTAAACGTGCCGCGGCTGCAGCGATGCCCGTATGGGATACCTGTTCGGCATGGGCTCGAATCTTGAGTCCCATATTCTTGGCGGCTTCTAGGATTTGGATTGATTCATCCAGTGTAAATGCTCCGCGGTCACAATAGACATCGGCGGCCACGATCCATTCCATACAAGCAGGAAGTTGTTCGTGGATGATGTTTTCTACAAAGCCAGCCCGATCGGATTGCCACTCAACAGGAATGGTATGGGCCAAAAAGGTACCCACTGTACTGATCGGCAAACCATGGGTTTTGATCAAGCGGTGTACTCGTGCCTCTGATTCTGTGGAGAGTCCATAGCCACCCTTCACTTCGACAGTGGTAACCCCTTTGTGGATCATTTGGGTTAGACGTTCCTTGAAAGCATTCATCAAGGTCGTTTCGCTACTGTTTCTTGTGGCGTTTACGGTGCTGTGAATTCCACCACCATTTTCTAAAATCTCGGCATAACTGGCACCGGCAAGACGAGCAGCGAATTCAGTAGAGCGAGATCCACCATAGAGAGTATGAGTATGACAGTCCACCAATCCGGGCATTAAGATCGATTGTTGGGCATCAAGTCGGGAACGGGCTGTTGGCGCATCGGTACTCGAACCAACGAAGACCACTTTGTGTTTGTCAAAGGCAATTGCGGCGTTGCTAATTTTACCCAAGGGGTTGTCTGGTGAGGACAAACTGGGATCCATAGTGTAAAGAGCAGAGATATTGTAGATGCACAGATCGACCATCGACTATCCTTGGGTAGGTGTAAACACTTGTTTAAAAAGAGGTTATTCTCTTGTATCATGAAACAGTATTTCTTCACTATCGGTCTTGCAATGCCTATCGTCAGTTCGATGTCCTTTCTGGGGTGTCGAGAAGTTCGTACACTTGAAGAGACCACTTTTTGGCAAGAATTAGATCCTGCAGGTATCGAGGAACAGTTGCATTTTGTACCACTCGATTTACCCAATGAGTACTTTTGGAGAGGGAACAATCTCGATATTGATGAGAAGCCAGTTCATCAAGTTTCTTTGACCACTCCGATTGTGGTGACTCGCCATGAAATTACACAACAATTATATGTCGATATCATGGAGCACAATCCGTCTTTCTTTAAAGATTGTCCGCAGTGCCCCGTGGAAAAAGTGCGTTGGATTGAAGCGATAGAGTTTGCCAATCGTCTGAATACAATTTTGGGCTTACCCATTTGCTATGCCATATTAGAACGTGGAGAGGTTGAATGGTCTGAAGGAACTCGGTGTACTGGCTGGCGTCTACCTACTGAGGCGGAATGGGAGTGGATGGCGCAAAGTGGCCAGTATAAATACCAGGTGCTCAATCGTTTGGCGTGGTTCTCTGATAACGCTGATAATCGTTCTCACCCAGTTTGTACCCGTGATTTGGATCGAAATGGTTTGTGTGATGTACTGGGAAATGTTCAAGAATGGGTCTGGGATGTTGCCGAGGCTTATCCAAGTAAGTACCCTAACCGTCCTTTGGTTGATCCGATTGGTCCGGAGGAAGGGACACACCATGTATTTAGAGGTGGTGCTTGGAATCGTTATGGAGAAAATCTATCGCCGACGATTCGCAAAGATGCTTCGTATCTCTTTCGAAACAATGATTTAGGCTTTCGGTTGGTTCGAACGATCATCTCTAAACCATAGTTGATTACTGGTTTGGGCAACCCGAGGGGTACCACCAAAGATAAATAATGAATACTGATTCAATTTGGGTTACGGAAAGATAACTATTGGATGAACAGCAAGGAGACATAGACATGTATTTTGAAGAACGTATCGCTATTGTTGACGGACTACGATCCCCATTCGTCAAATCTTGGAGTACCCTAAATGGGATTGATCCCGTAACTTTATCAACCCATGTCACCCGTGAGTTACTCTTTTCTGTGGGCTTGGATATTGAAACGGTTGATCAAATCGTTTGGGGTACGGTGGTTTCGGTTCCACGATCGCCCAATGTGGCTCGTGAGGTCGCCTTGAATCTCGGTTTGTACAACACACCTGGTTTTACGATTTCTCGTGCTTGTGCATCCGGTTTTCAATCGATTGCCTCGGCAGCGGAATCTTTGTGGATGGGGCATGCCTCAATTGCTGTGGCTGGTGGTGTAGATGTCACCAGTAATGCGCCAGTTCCCCACAAGAAATCGGTCATCGATAAACTGCGCGTGTTGCCCAAAGCCAGTACAGGGGCAAAAATTAGCACCTTAGCCTCTTTGCGTCCAAGTGATTTCTTTCCCGTTCCACCTGCCATTTCTGAACGGTTTACTGGCAAGACCATGGGTGAGCATGCCGAGGATATGGCCAAGTTTTTTGGTATTTCTAGATCCGATCAGGAACTGTTTGCCATTGACTCTCATCGCAAAGCCCATCAAGCCACTTCAGAGGGGTGGATCGCCAAACAAATTGCCCCGATTATGAATGGTAAAAATGCCGTCGATTCAGACAATATTATTCGTCCCAACATGAAACTTGAGAAGTTACAAAAGATGAGACCGGTGTTTGACAAGGTGGCTGGGAGTATTACCGCGGCGACCAGTTCAGCCTTGACCGATGGGGCCAGTGCTGTCTTGTTGATGCGTGAAAGTACCGCCAAGCAATTGGGTCTAAAACCCAAAGGCTTCCTCAAAAGTTATGCTTTTCCTGCCTTGGATCCTCGTGAAAATATGTTGTTGGGCAATGTTTATTCGGCGCCGATTGCTTTGGAACGTGCGGGATTAACCCTACAAGATTTGGACCTGATTGAGATCCATGAGGCTTTCGCCGCTCAAGTGTTGAGCAATTTGAAATGTTTTGACGATGATAAATTCTTCCAAGACAAGTTAGGACGAGACAAGTCTCTCGGTGAAGTAGACATGGACAAACTCAATGTATGGGGTTCTTCATTGGCTTACGGTCATCCGTTTGCGGCAACAGGAGGGCGAATGATCATCAACTTATTGCAATCATTAGAGCACACCGACGGTCAATATGGTTTGGCAACCGCCTGTGCTGCTGGTGGTCTTGGGGCGGCAATGATCGTTGAACGCGCCTAATGTGGACTTTGTTAATCAGTAAGTCCAAGAATCTATGACAAGAAATAGAAGCAATAATTTAGAAACTGTGGAGAGAACATGACGACAGAAGAACAAACGACCCGAAAGCAGATTCGATTAGAGGCACCCGATGACAATGGTGTGGCTGTGGTATGGATTGATATGCCAGATAGCAAAGTCAATGTTCTTAATACTGACACCCTACCCGAATTCAATGCCCTGATGGCTGAAGTGAAAACCAACAGTCGTATCAAAGCGGTGGTCATTACCTCTGGCAAAGAGAACAACTTTATTGCCGGAGCCGATATTTCGATGTTGAATACAGTTACCACAGTTGAAGAGGGGATTGCACTCTCTAAGCAAGGTCAACAAGCGATGAACGATTTGGCTTCGTTTCCTGTTCCTGTAGTGGCGGCCATTCACGGTGATTGTTTGGGTGGAGGTTTGGAATTGGCTCTGGCTTGTAGTGCTAGAATTGCCTCTGACAGTCCCAAAACAAAATTGGCTTTACCTGAAGTGATGCTCGGTCTTTTACCGGGGGCAGGTGGGACTCGACGATTGCCAAAATTGATTGGCTTGGCCGAAGCCTTACCGATGATGTTGACTGGAAAAAATATCCGTGCCCGTAAAGCGCTCAAAATGGGATTGGTTGATAAAGTTGTGGCGCCAGTGTGGTTGTTGGATGAAGCCAAGAAGTTTGCGGCTGAATTGGCATCCAAACGTCTTCCTGTACCGGTGCGTAAAGTCAAAGGCAATTGGACAGCACAACTGACCCGTTGGGCGATGGATTCCTTGAGTCCAGTACAAAATCTGGTGTTCAGCAAAGCGACTGAAGGGGTGATGAAGCAGACCAAAGGCTTGTATCCGGCCCCCCTTAAAATCATTGATGTCTTAAAAGCCGACACAGATGAAGCAGAAGCACGTGGTTTTGGAGAATTGTTGATGACCCCTGAATCCCAAGGGTTACGTCATTTGTTTCACTGTATTACCCATCTCAAAAAAGACGACGGTGATAACACTGCCGATATTGAATCTCGAATGGTCAACCACGTTGGCATTTTGGGTGCTGGATTGATGGGAGGAGGAATCGGTACGGTATTGGTTGACAAAGGTGTCACCGTACGGATGAAAGATATTTCCTACGAGGGATTACAAACCGCTTATGACTATGCCAATACCTACTTTTCCAAAGCGGTGAAACGCCGTCGGTATCCCAAAGCCGGTCGTGATGAGCGAATGAACCGTTTGAGTGGAGGCTTGGATTTCAAAGGGTTTGCGCATGCCGAGGTGGTAATTGAAGCGGTTCCCGAAATCTTAGCCTTGAAACAAGACATGGTGGTACAGATTGAAGGAGAAACCCACAAAGATGCCATTTTTGCCACCAACACCTCATCGTTACCGATTACCGAGATTGCCGAGAAAGCCAAGCATCCTGAACGGGTGATTGGGATGCACTTCTTCAGTCCTGTGGAAAAAATGCCACTGGTGGAATTGATTGTGACCAAACACACCAGTCCTGAGGTCACCAAGACCATTTCCAAACTGGCCCGTAAAATGGGGAAACATGTCATTATTGTCAACGACTGTGCTGGATTCTATACTACTCGTGCCTTGGCTCCTTATTTGACCGAAGCCATCTTTATGTTGCTCGAAGGATTTGATGCCTTGGATGTTGATCAAGCGGCTATTGAGGCTGGCTTTCCGGTGGGACCGATAACCTTACTCGACGAAGTAGGCATTGATGTTGGTGCCAAAATTATTCGGGTGATGCAGAAATACTATGGTGACCGCATGCAATTCCCCGATATGAGCACCATCGACAATTTCATTGCTGAAAAGCGATTTGGTAAAAAGAACAGCAAAGGGTTCTTTGTTTATGAAAACGGTAAATCCAAGATGGTCGATGGAAAGAAAGTGGTTGATCAAAGTATCAAACGCCATCTTCCCAAGGTCGAGGCACGTACAACCAACCTCGAGGCCCGTAAGCATCTCGCCAAACGTTTGAAATACATTTTTATGAACGAAGCGATGTTTTGTTTGCAAGAGGGTATTTTACGTGATCCAGAGGCTGGTGATCTGGGTGCTATCATGGGGATTGGATTCCCACCCTTTACCGGTGGACCCTTGAAACACATTGACAGTATTGGCACTGAAAAAGTTGTCTTTGATTTGGATGACTATGCCGCCAAATTTGGTTCGCGCTACACCCCAGCCCCACTGCTTCGAGAGTTGAGCACCACCAATACCGGTGTGTATGCTTATTGGGATACCAAACGTAGAAGTGGAGAGGATGTTCTAGGAACGGATGATCTTGAAGTGGTTGAACAAACAGAACAACCTGTTGCAGAAACAGTCGAGAGTACACCATTCACTGAAGCAGTAGAGGCTGGGGCAGTTGACGAGACACCAGTGGTAGACAATGCAGTTGATACCCTCACTAAAGAAACACCAGTGGTAGACGAAGTGGTTGGGGATGAAGAGGTTGAAGGTGTGCAAGACAATGTTGATGCAGCCAGTGAGACATCTGATGAAGACAAAGAAAAATGACGGATTCGTCACCGAGTTTGATGATTAATTGTTCTTGACCGTGGATTTCATTTAGGCGAATGTTTGGCGTTTCAGCCACCACCATGCGGGAACCGAGACCAACAAGATCGATCCGAACCAGGCACCCACAACACCACCGATAGTACCAAGTGTTGGAAAGGTAAGGATGCACAACAAGGCATACAGTGCCACCGAACTCGATCCGAGCATCATCGGACCGACTGCCCCTGCTTGTACGGCCTCTCCTTGAGATAACCAAATCGAGACCATGGTGGTGAGAAAAATGGCTGGAAAGACCGAAGACATACCGGCAAGAATGGGGAAACCAAGTCCAGCAATCCAAGCCGAAAACCCCACTGCACATCCTGCCAATAGACCGCGTGACAAGAGTACCAATGCCGAGACAGGACGTTTCCCTTTCGGCGCGGGTACGCCTTCCCAACAGGCCCAGACACCGAAACCCAACAACAACACCTGTCCTACAATTCCCACCCACAAGACCAAACTCTCTGGTACATAGGTCATGCCACCAACAAAAGAACCCGCACACAGTGCCCATACCCCAAGAGATGCCCCACTCATCATTCCAAGCCGAGCGTACAATGAAGAAGCAGGTGATAATTTTGGTGGCAACACCCGCCAAGTAAATAAAAAGACGGCATTGATCAACATACCAATCGGAACTACTGCTAGGGAGGTGGAGAGTTCAGTCTGACTGGCAGAATGCCCAAGGAAACCCAGCGAAGCAGGAACAATCGTGGTGGGGATCGAACCCAACAAGCCGCCTAAAGCACCACCAAATCTCTCAATACACACTGTGGCAAAGATCGCCATTGCTCCAGCCAATATAGCGACCCATAAGACTGACATTACAGGGGTCCAACCAACCACAAGTGTGATTGCAGTATTCCTAAACCGATCACGCCTAACAATACGAATGCACAGCCTGAATTTTTACGCCATGAGCGTTTTTTCATCCAATCTTCATCATTCACTAATATCTCCATTGAGCAGTATATGAAATGTATTGTCTGTCAGTGATTTTTCCAAGTCTTGAAATCCACCAATTAAGGTTCCTTTGACAAATACTTGGGGGAAGGTTGGCCACCCCGACCACATTTTGATGGCCAATCGTGGCTTCCATTGAGATAGATAGGAGCCATATTCTAAATAGGTGTGTTGAATGTTTTTGCTCTGGAGTAGTTTACAAGATTTTTTGACAAATGGATTCCAAGCCATTCCAACCACCACCACATCATCTTGTTCAAGGTGGGTGATGATTTCTTGCAAGACCTCATTATGGTAACCATT
>CAKZLX010000188.1 GCA_937127265.1 uncultured Pseudomonadota bacterium | reverse complement strand
ATCTTCTTACCATCATGATACATAATGCCATTATTGCAAATCCTAACCCAAATGCCGAACCTCCGATAAAATGATCAATCATTGTTTCTTCATATTGTTGACTTCCCCAATAAGTTTGTATAACTCCTTTATCAGTTCCTTTTACTTTATACTGTCCTTCTACGAATTCCAAATCGGCTTCTGCAGCTTCTAATTTATGTGCCGCTATTTTAACGCCTTTTTCTATTACCTTATCGAGGCTTTTCATAATGGCACTTCCTCCCACAGCTAAGCTTCGAGAACCGTATGTACCCATTCCAAATGCTACCTGATCTGTATCTCCATGATGTATCTCTACATCATCCAAACCTACAAAGGAAACGAACCCATTTCAAAAATGCTAGACAATAAATTAAGAACGGAGAACAACATGATCGATTTAATTAAACAGTGGCAAGACGAAGGTAGAAACCAAGGTATCCAGCAAGGGTTCAACGAGGGTATAAAAAGAGGAAGAGCAGAAGGAAGAGAAGAAGGAAGAGAAGAAGGAAGAGAGGAAGGTGAACATCAGGCAAAGGTAGCGATGATAAAGTCTCTTCTGGAACAAGGCGTGTCTATCGAAACGATCTCTATTGCTACGGGTTTTACAATAGAGATCATCGAGCAGCTAAAACAAGAGTTGAACCGATAATAGGGTGCGATACTAGCTGCACAAAAGCGATACCCTTCGACACATTAGGATCCAGAGCCGAATCCTGTGAATCCATCATCACAATATAAACAAACTGCTAAATCAACCCCACTGCCGATACACTCGCAAACACCCAAGTCACCAATACCCAATTGCTACCCACACACCAGCCAAACGCAAACAAACAACCAAGTCACCCAGCAACTTCCAACAATTTCGTGGTTTCAAAGTTGAGAGTGGATGATGGATTCACAGGATGACACAGGGGCTGAGAGCGAGGTATACTTCTGTATCCGAGCGAGCAGAACCGAAGTCTGCCGAAGAATGCAGCACCGCACATCAACTTTTAGAAAAGTCGATGCAGAACCCCCTGTCCCACATCGACTCAATCATTCAACCCTTGATACTTTATAGAACGACAAATTCAGTCTTTTATTCACATTTTTCTGTACGTTTTTTCATTGTCCAGATGAAATCAGTATTTAGTGACTTCTTCTTCGAAACATCGCCAGTGATCCCATCATCATCGCCAACCAACCCAGTTCGATTGGTTGCATGGTGGAACAACCGAGCATCCCCATCCCAGTACCACAATAGAAGTCATCAAATTGCATGTCACTGATGCATTGTACGGGTGAAGGTTCACTTTCGATGCCAGCTGCGTTGATAAAAGTAGCGGTAAAACACATGTCTTCACTGTTCAATTTTTCATTGGGAATCAGCGCACTCATATCGTCCCATGATGTTGGTGACATCACCGTGTGAAAAGGCTCTTGAAGCATTTCAGCATATAAGTCTGACCCACGCAAGTCTGGATCGATTTCATAGAACCGAATCGCTAATTCTTCAGTGCGAGACTGACTGACATCAAAATAAATCTCCCCTTCTTGTTGCAAACCACATTCGTCCTCGGGTTCTTCAAAGGATACGTCATAGGTCGATATCCAAAAGATTTCAGGTACTTCCAAAATCTTTTCGGCAGCTGAAACTTCACCCACCACAAAGGTACCGATGTTGGTTGGCATACCAAAGTATTCCATCGACACCAAAACCGAAGCATTGGGTTTTAAATCTTCAACCGGATCAATCTCCACGAAAACAGTTTCGGCATCGGCAGTAATCATACGACGGTGAAAGAACACCTCAGCTTCAACCACTTCTCCATCTTGTTCCACAAGAAAGATGGGTTCTTCAAGCAACTGTTCACAACTCAAGCGAAGTTGAAACATGGCGTTGGGGGCCAATTCGATATCACCCGAAGCAGGATAGGTTGCATCGACACGCAAAGGAGCGACGCAAGCATCGGCAGGATTGGTTAAAGAAAGCAACAGAGAAAACAACATAGAACCTCCAAGAATCATACATCAGTGTTGATGCCATTGATAATGCAAGAACTATGCCAAAAATATTTAGGTATACAATCCCTGCCAAAGGATGCTGAAACGGTCTTGAATTACACCTCGCTTTATTTTTTGTGTACTGGTCAACAATCCTGATTGTTCAGTGAGTGGTTCTGATAGTATGACAAACTTCTTGATCTGCTCAAAAGAAGCCAAGTCTTGATTGGCGATACAGACTCGTTTTTCGACTTCTTGCTGAATGCTTGGTTGTTTGGTCCAATCCAGAAAAGAACCTACCCACCCTGCTTCTTTCGCCCGTGCCGACAAGACATCTTCATCCAAAGCAATCAAAGCCACCAAATACGGTTGCTGGTCGCCGATGACGATACTGTGGTGAATGAGTCCACCATCCAGTTTGGATTCAATCCGTCTGGGAGCAATGTTTTTTCCACCGGCAGTGACGATGATGTCTTTGAGACGACCGGTAATATAAACGAAACCCTCGCTATCAATCCGTCCAAGGTCCCCTGTTTTAAAAGCCCCACTGTCGGTAAATACTTCGCTGGATTCTTGTCGGTAGTATCCTTGAAACACCCCACCACCTGCGAGCAACAGTTCACCATTCTCACCAAGACTAATCGTCATCTGTGGGAGAGCTTGTCCAACCGAGCCTAACTTGCCGACCCCATCGATATTGAGGGTGGCAGGAGCACAACTTTCAGATAATCCCCATCCTTCGACAACTTGTATGTTTAAAGCCCAAAAGAACTTGGCCGTTTCATCTTGTAAGGGTGCCCCACCAGAGATGATGGTTTGCAGGGAGCCTCCCAATCGTTCTCTAACTTTGGAGAGTACCAGCCGTTCCAAAACCCGCAGCTGCACTTTTTTATGTAATGGCAACTGTTTATTGACTGCCTTAGATACCTGTGCCTCCCACCCTAGTTCGATCGCCCGATGTAGCAAACGTTCAGCCAACGTTGAACGCTGACGGACTTGAGAGAGCACCGCCTGTTGAATCTTTTCCAACATTCGAGGTACCGCCACCAAGAGGGTTGGTTTGGAACTATACAAGGTTTCTTTGAGGACAGACAACGATGGTGCAAAATAGCCTTCTATATCTTCCACAAACGCCCGATATACCACAAAACGCTGTAAGGAATGTGCCAACGGCAAACACACGATGGAACGGACCTTGCCTGCTAATGGAAGCATAGTTTTGGAATCGGCAAGGTTGACCAAAAAGTTTTGGTGAGACAACATCACCCCTTTGCTTTTGCCAGTAGAACCCGAAGTGAAGACAATCGTAGCCAACGTATCGGGAGTCAAAGCAGCAATCTGGGCTTGATACCACTCTTGGTCTACCCGATCGGATTGTAACTGTACCCGCTCTCGACCTTCTTCAATCGTCAGTACGTGGCGTAAAGTCTTTACTGTATCAAAGGCTTCTTCGGCATTGATATACTGTTCTTCGTGCTCAACAATCAAAATGTCCACATCCGCCATTTGCAATTGTTCAACGATCACTTCGGTTGTGAGAGTTGGATAGATACCCACGGTAACCCCACCCAGTGACAACACTGCCATGTCGATCCAGCACCATTCGGCGCGGGTATTTGCCCAAATGGCCACCTTTGTATCCTTTTGAACCCCCAATCGGTGCAAACGATAAGCCAATCCAACCACTTGTTCATAGGCTTCTTGACGGGTAATCGAGCGCCATTTGGTACCGGTATTATCGGTTGGAACATGGACAAAGGGTGCTTGGGGATTGGTTTCGACAAACTGTTGAAACAACATCGGGATCGAGGATTGCTGAAGAATGGTACTGGGTTGCATGGTCTATTCCTAGGCTATGAAGAAAGTGTATCGTGTCTAGATTTGTCATGACAGACCGATCACAATCAATTACAGTGAGGGCAAACACAAAAAGAGGTTGTCATGTCAACACCAGCATCGGTATTTTTATTGGCTGCAGGATTCGGAACCCGCCTACGTCCCTTGACCAATCACCGTCCCAAACCCCTGCTTCCCTTGTTGGGGCGACCGATGGTCGATTTTGCGGTTGGCCATCTCTACAACCACGGTCATCGCAACTTTGTGGTCAATGCACATCACCTATGGGAAAAAGTTCAAGAGTGGGCACACAATCCACCGTTTGACATTGATGTTGCTGTACAAATCGAATTGCCTGATATTTTGGGAACTGGTGGTGGTTTGAAAGCCGCCGAAGAGGATTTGGCGGAGGTCTTTCTGATTTGGAATGGCGATATCTTTTCGGATATTGACCCTAAATCTTTATTGGATGGTTGTGCCGAATCTGAAACCAACGCCTGTATGGCACTGAACCACAGTGACAATTTGGGTAAGACCACCCGTTTGATGCATAAAGACCATCAAGTGACCAGAATTGGAACTCTCTGTCAAACCAACGATGCTGAAAATTTACCTACAACAGACGATGGGTGGCACTTCTCTGGAATTCACGCGATCAAACGCTCCGCACTTTCCGATGTTGGCGATGGTTTTCAATGCATTGTCCAAAGTGGATATACCAAATGGGTGCCTGAACGTAAAGTGTCGGCACATTTGCACCAGGGTTTTTGGGTAGATACCGGAACACCAATCGAATATTGGCGAGCAAATATGGCCGCGTTGCGTGGAGAGTTTCCACTGCCGTTTGATGGATGGGCAGAAACGAATCAAGAACACAAAGCCAATGGTTCATGGGTACATCAGACCGCAAAGGTTGAGGGCACCCTCAACGAAAGTATTGTGGGAGCCAATGCAACTGTACCGACAGACTGTACGCTTTCAGAATGTATCGTATGGGATGGTGTCACCGTACCTTCTGGAAACCACAGCAAATGCATTTTCTTTGATGGTGGTGTACTGCCATTAGAATAGTCGTTTACAAAATCTCTCTTAAAATATGGACAAAAACTGTCCTTACTTGACATGACAACACTGTTCAAAAATGCTAGGATGAAGTCATGATTGTAATCGGTGTAGATCCAGGCTCTCGGGTGACAGGGTATTCCTTCATCACCAAACAAAAGAATCGCTTTCGACTGGTTGAAGCGGGGTGTATCAAAACCAACCCCAATGCTCCGATCCCTGAGCGACTTCACCATATTCATGTTGAACTAGACAAACTGATCACCAAACATGCCCCATCATCTGCCGCCATTGAAGAAATCTTTTCGGGAAAGTCGATCAAATCGGCCTTGTTGCTCGGACAAGCGCGTGGAGTAGCTTTGATGACCCTCGGAAAACACAA
>CAKZLX010000187.1 GCA_937127265.1 uncultured Pseudomonadota bacterium | reverse complement strand
CCAGTGGCGAGATTGCTTTTACCACTCGTCCACTTCCAGTCACAGATTTATTGTCATCAATCACGGTTCGCCAAGTACCCATTGGAGACCCTCGTTTGAAATGGGTAGATCGTACACCTTGGGACCGTTTGAAAAGGCAACAAAATGTTGATATTTTGGTCTTTCTTTCTGAGCAAAATACCTATTTGGAATGTTGTATTGGCAACCTGTTCATTTTTCGGCGGACATCCGGTTGTTGGTATACGCCACCTTTGACAGAACCAATTCTAGCGGGTGTTATGCGTTCAGTGATTCTATCCAACGCCTTGAAAATGGGCATCGATATCCTTGAAGAAACGATAACACCGCAGGAAGACGATGAACTGTGGATGAGTAATGCCGTACGTGGATTGGTTCGGTTGTCTAATCATGGTGTTGAACATCCTTATTTGGTTCAATGGGTTCTGGATGAGGTCTAGGACAGAAATTTATGGGTAATGGCGACAAATTACGTTGGTTTACTTGTTTGTTGTGAATTTGTGCTTACAGTAAAACGTTGATTTTTTACGATTTGATGAGGCATCACCATGGCGGAAATCCGTACTTTACCCCTTGTTCCCTTGAAAAATACTGTCATCTTTCCTGTCCTTGCCTATCCAGTGAGTGTGGTGAAGGAGTCTACCGTGCGGGCTGTTGATGCTGCCTTACTCGATGATGGTGCGATGGCGGTCTTTACCTTGCGAGACCCCGAAGTCGATTCTCCGCTTACTGAAGAGTTGTTCGATGTGGGGTCGATGGTACGTATCGTCAAGAACATCCGAATGCCCGGTGACAAACGGTCGGTTATTTTGGAAGGCGAACAACGAATCGAACTTATCGAGGTGTTCGTAGAAAACGATGTTCTCTATGCCAAGGTGAACGTTCTGGAAAGTACCGAAGCCGATATTGCTTTTGAAAAGAAAGAAGATTTGCGTCGACTGGCGATGCAGGTGTTTGAGTCATCCAGTCGTTTTTCCAGTGAAGCGGGGTTGTTGTTGCGGCAACATGATGGCGATATTGATCGATTGACTGACGTCATTACCATGCAACTGGGCTTGTCGTTGTTCGAAAAACAAGATGTGTTGAGTACCATCGACTTGTCGGAACGCGTTGATGTGGTGATTGGGCTTCTGAAAAAAGAACAGCAACTGATGTCTTTAAAAGATCGCATTGAAAACAAGGTGCGGGGGGACTTGGATAAAGCCCAGCGAGATTTCTTTTTAAGAGAGCAACTCAAAGCGATTCAAACGGAATTAAATGATGAAGAAGATAGTGATGAAGTCGATAGTCTCAAACAGAAGATTTTCGATGCCAATATGCCCGAAGAAGCACAAAAGGTAGCCTTGCGAGAATTGAATCGTTTGGGAAAAATGAACCCTTCATCGGCAGAGTATACTGTCGCCAGGACCTATTTGGATTGGTTGATTGATGTTCCGTGGTCGACATCTTCCGAAGATCAACTAAACATTGGCGAGGCCCAAGAAGTCTTGGATGCAGATCACTTTGGTTTGGAAAAGGTCAAAAAGCGCATCGTGGAGTTTTTGGCGGTTCGTAAACTGAAAGGGGACTTGAAAGGACCAATTGTTTGCTTGGTCGGTCCACCAGGAGTAGGGAAAACCTCTTTGGCCAAATCGGTGGCGCGTTCGATGAACCGTGAAATGGTTCGCATGTCCTTGGGTGGTGTTCGCGATGAGTCTGAGATTCGCGGGCATCGAAGAACTTATATCGGATCGATGCCCGGCAAGATTATCAAACTGTTGAAGCGCGCAGGAACCAACAATCCAGTATTTGTATTGGATGAGATCGACAAATTGGGGGCTAGTCATCGTGGAGACCCATCCTCTGCTTTGTTAGAGGTTTTAGACCCTGAGCAAAATGATACTTTTGTTGATCATTACATGGACGTGCCTTTTGATTTGAGTAAAGTACTCTTTATTGCCACCGCCAACCAGATTTCCAGTATTCCAGGTCCCTTGCGAGATCGGATGGAGGTCATTGAAGTGTCGGGGTATACACTACAAGAAAAAGTAGAGATCGCCAAGCAATATATTGTTCCTGAACAGTTGGCTGAGCACGGTTTGACCGCAGACCATGTACAGTTTCCTGATGAGGGGTTGCAATTTTTAATTGAATCCTACACCCGTGAGGCTGGTGTCCGTGGTCTGAAACGTGAAATTGGAGCACTGTGTCGAAATGTAGCGACCGATGTATCTATGGATATCGATGTCAAACATCCACAAATGACCCCCAAAGCCATTGAAGAAGCCCGCGGCCCAGTACGATTCTTTAATGATGTGGCGGAACGCACGGGTGTTTCTGGTGTGGTCACAGGATTGGCTTGGACGGCGGTCGGTGGTGATATCTTATTTGTTGAGGCTGCCAAAATGCCCGGAAAAGGAAAAGTCCAACTGTCGGGATCCTTGGGTGATGTGA